>NZ_LDVA01000163.1:0-12612 GCF_050768715.1 Burkholderia sp. ZZQ-2
CGGCTGCCGCGCGCGCCGCGGGCCGGCGCGCCGGATCGAACACGAACGACAACCCGACGCTGCCGAGGATCGCGACGGTCGCGACCACGGTCGCCATCGTCACCGGCTCGCCCAGCAGCAGCGCACCGAGCGCGACCGCGACGATCGGGTTCACGTACATGCAGCTGCTCGCGATGATCGGGCTCGTGTGGCGGATCAGGTAGCCGTACGCAACGTACGCGGCCATCGTGCAGAACACCATCAGGTACAGGAACGCGAACACCGGCCCCACCATCACGTGCTCGATGCGCTCGCCGATCAGCCAGGCAACGAGCGTCGAGATCATGCCGCCCAGGCCGATCTGCAACGACGTGGACAGGAACAGGTCTGACGGAAGCTTGAGCCGCGTCGCGAGATGCGCGCCGCCGGCCCAGAACAGTGCGCCGGCCAGCACGCAGATCGTGCCGAGCGCCGAATTCTGCGCGGCCGCGCCGCCCGAATTCAGCACGACGATGCCGACCATCCCGAGCGCGACGGCCGCCCACTCGCCTTTCGTGACCGGCCGCCCGGCGACCGCCGCGATCACGGTCGCGAACAGCGGCACCGTGGCCACCATCACCGCGGCCGAGCCGCTGCTGACCGAACTGATCCCGAGCGCGATCGTGCCGGACGACAGCGCGACGAGCATCGTGCCGACGATCCCCGCATTGCGGATTTCGAGCGGCGTCGGCCATTCGGGCTTGCGCCGCAGCGCGAAGATGAACAGGCCGATCCCGCCGAGCAGGTTGCGCAGCCCCGACAGCAGCAGCGGCGGGAACGACTGCAGCGCGAAATGCAGGCCGCTGTAGGTCGAACCCCAGACGAAATAGATGAACACGAGCGCCAGCGCGACGCGGCCGCCGCGGCTTTGCGGCAGGCGGATCCGGAACGAGAAGCGGGCGAGGAAATCGAGGAGACGGTCGAGCGGCGTCATCGCGCAGCCTGCCCGCACGTCGCGCCGCGTGCTCCGCTGAAAGACGCCGGCGATGCCGGCAAACGGTCCTGGCGGGACCGGGAAGGCAGAGCGAACGTGCGGAACGACATGGCAGTGCGAACGGCGACGAAAGAGAACCGGCAGGCGGCGGCAGAGGGACAAAAAAAATGCGCGCAACCGTTTCGGCTGCGCACGCTCGGCATTATGGCATCAAGGATTCGAAAGCATCATCGGACCTGTCTGAAAGGATCGCGAATGATGTTTCCGCGCGACATTTTACGGCCGGCGGACGGGTGAAATCGGGGGCCGGATACGCCGCGCGCATGCGCTGCCGGTGCCGGCTCGCCCCCACCGCCAACGGCGATCCAACGCGCCCGAGCCAGGCATCGGCCGAACGGCCAGTCCTGCACGCCGGCCGCTGCTTCCCCCTTATCGTGACGGTCGACTCACGCGCCGCGCGCCCTGCGCGACCTTCCTTCAAAACCCGCACCACCCATACAAAATTTTGTATAATTCGACCATTCTTCCGCCGAAGCCGGTTGTTTTCGTCGGCAGCGCCCTCGCCGATCTTCGCGGCTTTCCGCTGCCCGCGCGACGCGAAGCCGGCCACCAGATCGACCAGGTGCAACGCGGCCTGGCGCCGGACGACTGGAAGCCGATGCGCACCGTCGGCGTCGGCGTGCGGGAAATTCGCCTGCGCGATGCGAGCGGTGCATTCCGGATCATTTACGTCGCGACCTTCGCCGACGCCGTCTACGTGCTTCACTGCTTCCGGAAGCAATCGGCGCGTACGACCAGGGCCGATATCGAACTGGCCGCCCGGCGCTATCGCGCGCTGATGATGGAGAGGAAACGATGACCAACGAACGTTACGAGAGCGTCTGGGACGCAATCGAGGGCCAGCCGGCCGAAGCCGAGAACATGAAGCTGCGCTCCGAACTGATGATCGCGCTCAAGCAGCGCATCGCGCAGCTCGAGCTCAGCCAGGCCCAGGCCGCGAAACAGCTGGGTGTCACGCAGCCGCGCGTCTCCGACCTGCTGCGCGGCAAGATCAACCTGTTCGGGCTCGACGCGCTCGTCAACATGGCGGCGGCTGTCGGCCTGCGCGTCGACCTCCAGGTGCGTGAATCCGCGTGACGCATCGCGGCACGCGCCGCCACCGCATGCCACGCACCGCTCACGATCCGCCGAACCAGTTGTACCCCTGATCGACCCAATAGCCGCCCGGATACGTATCGGTCACGAAGATTTCCATGATGTGCTTCGGGTTCTTGTAGCCGAGCTTGGTCGGCATCCGCAGCTTCATCGGGAAGCCGAATTCCGGCGGCAGCCGGCGGCCGTCGTAGTCGAACGCGAGCAGCGTCTGCGGATGCAGCGCGGTCGGCATGTCGATGCTCTCGTAGTAATCGTCCGCGCACTTGAAGCCCACGTACTTCGCCCGTGTATCGGCGCCGGCCCGTGCGAGAAACGCACCGAACGGCGTGCCGCCCCAGCGGCCGATCGCGCTCCACCCTTCCACGCAGATATGTCGCGTGATCTGCTCCGCGTGCGGCAGCGCATACAGTTCGTCGAGCGTCCACACGCGCTTGCCCGTCACGCGGCCGGACAGCACGAGCCGGTACGTCGACGCATCGACGTGCGGCACGTCGTCGATCCCGTAATACGCGTTGAACGGGAACGGTCGCGTGATGTCGGCTTCGGTGTAGGTCGGTGCGAGCCGTTCGCCGCTGAACAGCCACGCCTGCACACGGTCGTTCATGCGCGACACCGTCTCGAGGAACGTGTTGACCGACGCGTCGTCCTTCAACGTGCAGCCGGTCAGCATCGTCAGGCCGCCGAGCGTCAGGATGCGCCGGTTGAAGAGGCGCCGCGACGGCATCTCGAGCTCGCGACGCACGTCGAGCTCGAGCGACTTCCGGTCGAGCGTCCAGCGCGAACCGTCGCGCTTGTATTCGGATTCCGACATGATGATTTCCTTCGCCCGCGGCTCGCGGGTCAGCGGCCGCGCAGCATCGCGAGCAGCGAGCGCGGCACCAGCAGCGCCATCGCGACGTGAACGACAACGAATGCGACGAGGAGCGACATCGCCCAGAAGTGCACGACACGCGCGTTGTCGTAGCCGCCGAACAATTCGCGCAGCAGCGGGAATTGCACGGATTTCCAGATCGTGAGTCCCGACAGCACCAGCACGACGAGATCGACGATCGCGGTCAGGTAAGCGGCACGCTGCACCGCGTTGTAGACGCTCAGGTCGTCGTGCGACAGCCGTCCGCCCAGCGCGGCACGCACGTCGCGCCATATCGACGCCGGCGTGACCGGCAGCATCTTGCGCGCGAGGCGCCCCGTCGCGATCGACATCGCGAGGTAGAACAGCCCGTTGCCGACCAGCAGCCACATTGCCGCGAAATGCCATTGCAGCGCGCCGCCGAGCCAGCCGCCCAGCGTGATGCCGTGCGGAAACACGAACGGCGGATAGATCGGCGACGCGTCGTAGATGCGCCAGCCGGACAGCACCATCAGGATCGCCGCGAGCGCATTGAGCCAGTGGCTCGCGCGCACCCACAGCGGATGAATCGGGCGCGCGGGCGGCGTGGCGGTCGCGCGGCCGGTAGCGGGAACGGTTTGCATGATGAAGACTCCGGGAATGAGTCGACGAGACAGGATGCGATGCGGGCGGCCGCCGTGCGACGCACGCGCCGGCCGCGCCGCGTCCGCCTCCGTCAGTTCGACGGCGCCATCTTGTCGCCCGACGGCTTGCCCATCTCGTCGTGCGACATCGCGTCCTTCTTCATCGCGTCTTTCTTCATCGCATGCTTCTTCATGCCGTCCTTCTTCATCGCGTCATGGCCCATTGCATCCTTGGCCATCGCGTCGTGGCCCATCGCGTCCTTCGACATCGACGAACCCGGCTGCGACATCGCGTCGTTCTGCGCATACGCGCCCGTGGCAATCGTGGCGATAGCGGCGACGCAAGCGGCGATCAGTACTTTTTTCATGACATCTCTCCAACACATGGGTTTAAGGAGCCGAATAGACGGACGACGTCGCGGGAAATGACAGCCGCTGCGAAAAATTTTTTTGAGGTTGCGCGAAAGCGCGCCATGTTGCACCGCTTCACCGCGGCCGGCCAAGCCGTGGGGCCATGCGGCGACGACGCGCGCTGCCATTTCGACGGGCCATCGCACCGCCCGCCATGCTGCGGCCGCACCGGGGCAGCCGATTCTCTCCCGGTTGAAACCGCCGCGAAGCCAGTGTATCGTGTGCGCTGCTAACGCGGGGGTCCTGCAATGCGCGCGGTCAAACAACCGGCATTGCGGGTGAGAAATACCCTTTGAACCTGATCTGGATAATGCCAGCGCAGGGAAGCGTACGGATTTCGCCGCCATCCTTCTGACGAAATCCGCCGCCTCACCAAGCCTCGTCTCCTGCTTAGCTCGAGCCCCACATTCGTCAAGGGCTCCGGGCAAGCGCCGAAGCGCCTGTCCGGCGCTCATACAGGAGATTGCATGAACGCCAATCCGAAGTTTCTGTCCGCCGACGCACACGTCGACGCCGCCGCTGTCGCCCCGCTGCCCAATTCGCGCAAGGTTTATGTAACCGGCTCGCAGCCCGACATCCGCGTGCCGATGCGTGAAATCACGCAGGCCGATACGCCGACCGGCTTCGGCGGCGAAAAGAATCCGCCGATCTACGTGTACGACACGTCGGGCCCCTATACCGATCCGGACGCGAAGATCGACATCCGCGCGGGCCTGGCCGCGCTGCGCCAGGGCTGGATCGAGGCACGCGGCGACACCGAAGTGCTCGGCGGCCTGTCGAGCCAGTACGGCCTCGAGCGCGCGGCCGACCCGGCCACCGCCGACCTGCGGTTCCCGGGCCTGCACCGCAACCCGCGCCGCGCACAGGCCGGCAAGAACGTCACGCAGATGCACTACGCGCGCCAGGGCATCATCACGCCGGAAATGGAATACATCGCGATTCGCGAGAACCAGCGCCGCGCCGAGTACCTCGAGAGCCTGAAGGCGAGCGGCCCGAACGGCGCGAAGCTCGCCGCGATGATGGGCCGCCAGCACCCGGGCCAGGCGTTCGGCGCAGCGGCCTTCGGCGCGAACGCGCCGGCCGAGATCACGCCGGAATTCGTGCGCTCGGAAGTGGCATGCGGCCGCGCGATCATCCCCGCGAACATCAACCACCCGGAATCCGAGCCGATGATCATCGGCCGCAACTTCCTCGTGAAGATCAACGCGAACATCGGCAACTCGGCCGTCACGTCGTCGATCGGCGAGGAAGTCGACAAGATGACGTGGGCGATCCGCTGGGGCGGCGACACGGTGATGGACCTGTCGACCGGCAAGCACATCCATGAAACGCGCGAGTGGATCATCCGCAACAGCCCGGTGCCGATCGGCACGGTGCCGATCTACCAGGCGCTGGAAAAGGTCAACGGCAAGGCCGAGGACCTGACCTGGGAAATCTTCCGCGACACGCTGATCGAGCAGGCCGAGCAAGGCGTCGACTACTTCACGATCCACGCGGGCGTGCGCCTGCAGTACGTGCCGCTCACCGCGAACCGGATGACGGGTATCGTGTCGCGCGGCGGCTCAATCATGGCGAAGTGGTGCCTCGCGCATCACAAGGAAAGCTTCCTGTACGAACACTTCGAAGAGATCTGCGAGATCATGAAGGCGTACGACGTGAGCTTCTCGCTCGGCGACGGCCTGCGCCCCGGCTCGATCTACGACGCGAACGACGAAGCGCAGCTCGGTGAGCTGAAGACGCTCGGCGAGCTCACGCAGATCGCGTGGAAGCACGACGTGCAGGTGATGATCGAAGGCCCCGGCCACGTGCCGATGCAGCTGATCAAGGAGAACATGGATCTCCAGCTCGACTGGTGCAAGGAAGCGCCGTTCTACACGCTCGGGCCGCTGACCACCGACATCGCGCCGGGCTACGACCACATCACGTCCGGCATCGGCGCCGCGATGATCGGCTGGTTCGGCACCGCGATGCTGTGCTACGTGACGCCGAAGGAACACCTCGGCCTGCCGAACAAGGACGACGTGAAGGAAGGCATCATCACGTACAAGCTGGCCGCTCACGCCGCCGACCTCGCGAAGGGCCACCCGGGTGCGCAGGTGCGCGACAACGCGCTGTCGAAGGCGCGCTTCGAGTTCCGCTGGGAAGACCAGTTCAACATCGGTCTCGATCCGGACAAGGCGCGCGAATTCCACGACGAAACGCTGCCGAAGGATTCCGCGAAGGTCGCGCACTTCTGCTCGATGTGCGGCCCGCACTTCTGCTCGATGAAGATCACGCAGGACGTGCGCGAGTTCGCGGCGCAGCAGGGCATGTCGGAAACCGAAGCGCTGAAGAAGGGGATGGAAGTCAAGGCGGTCGAGTTCGTCAAGACCGGCGCCGAGATCTATCACCGTCAATAAGCACGCGCGGCGGTCCGCCCGGACCGCCGCGTCTCGTGCTTCGGCGCTGCGCAAGCCCGCTTTCAAGCGGGCTTTTTTGTGCGTGTGCACACCGCGTGCCTGCCGACGCGAGGGAAACAAATGATTACGAAACCGCCCGAGCCTTAACAAGTCCTTACAGCAGCCCCATGGGACGGCGCGTAGATTGGGGTCATGCGCGGTCGCCAGCCGGTCGCGCGACCTCCGTTCACTACCACAAGGACAACGATCATGAACTCGATTCGGCGTTTTGGGGTATGCGCTCTGCTCGTCGCGACGGTGGCCAGCCTGTCGGCCTGCGATTCGATGTCACGACGCCAGCGCGATACGGCAATCGGTGCAGGTGTCGGCGGCGTCGCAGGCGCGGCGATCGGCGGCAGCGCGCTGTCGACGCTCGGCGGCGCAGCGGCCGGCGGCATCATCGGCAACCAGGTCGGCAAGTAAAAGGCGGCGCAACGCGCCGCGACAGTCGGCCAGACGGCGTTTTCGCGGTGCGGAAGCGCCGTTTTCGCATGCGGCGCCGCAACGTGGCCGACAGCCATGCGGAAATGATCCGTTACCGTTTTGCACACCGTGTCATCGGCGCGCGGCCTAAGCTTAAGCATCTGCCGATTGCCGGCTCCGCCGGAGAGACATCATGAACAGGACCCTCGTCGCCGCGGCGCTCGCCTGCGTGACGCTCGCCGGCTGCTACTACCCGTACGGCTATTATCCCGGCGGCTACTACACGGCTGCACCGGCCCCCGTCTATGTCGATCCAGGCCCCGCCTATTACTATCCGGCGCCTGCCTACGCGCCCGCATGGGGCGGCTATTGGGGACCGGCGGTATCGCTCAATTTCGGCTTCGGCGGACGCGGCGGACACGGCGGCTGGCGCCATCACTGACCGGGCTCGACCGCCGGCACGCGGCCATCGCGTGCCGGCAACCGGCGACATTCCCGTTTCTTGCCATTTCATCGAAACGTGAAACGACGGCCTGGTAACGGGGTGTAAGATTCCCGCATCCCTTCCCCGCCCTTCACACTCGATGTCGCCCAAGAACGCCCTTCTGCTGACCGTGCTCGCCGCCCTGTGGGGTGCGTCGTTCCTGTTTATCCGGATCGGCGTCGTCGATCTCGGCGTGGCGCCGCTGATGGCGTTGCGGGTCGGTATCGGCGCGCTGTTTCTCGCCGGCTTCGCGCTGACGCGCTTCAAACCCGCCGATCTCGGCACCCGGCTGCGCCGTCACGCGTGGCCGTTGTTCGTCGTCGGCGCACTGAACTCGGGCATCCCGTTCTGCCTGTTCGCGTTCGCCGAGCTGACGCTGTCGGCCGGCGTGACGTCGGTGATCAACGCGACGACGCCGCTCTGGGGCGCACTCGTGGCCTACCTGTGGCTGAAGGACAAGCTGTCGCTGCCGCGTGCACTCGGCCTCGTGATCGGGTTCGCCGGCGTGCTCACGCTCGTGTGGAACCAGATCGCGAATGCGCATGGCGAAACGGGCGCCGCCGCGACCGCGCTCGCCGCCGCCGCGGCACTCGGCGCGACGCTGCTGTACGGCATCGCGGCCAATTACACGAAGCGCAAGCTGACCGGCGTCGATCCGCTCGTCAACGCGACCGGCAGCATGATCGGCTCGACCGTCCTGCTGCTGCCGTTCGCGATCGCCACCTGGCCGGCCGCGCCGGTCAGCGCGCACGCGTGGGGCTCGGTGCTCGCGCTCGGCGTCGCCTGCACGGGCATCGCGTATTTCATCTACTTCTACCTGATCGCGCATGTCGGCCCCGCCCGCGCCATCACCGTGACGTTCGTGATTCCGGTGTTCGGCCTGCTGTGGGGCGCGCTGTTCCTCGGCGAACACGTGTCGGCCGTGATGATCGAAGGCTGCGCGATCGTGCTCGTCGGCACCGCGCTCGCGACCGGCGTGATCAAACGGATTCCCGGGATCCGGCCGCGCAGCGGCGAAGCGACCTGACGATTCATCCGGGTGCACATATCGCCATCGGTCGGGCCGTGATGCCTTCCGACCGGGTGCCGGCTGTTCTCCGCGCCGCCGTGGAGGGTGCCGCTGCGCCGCCGGCATTCGTCTGACGGCGACATGCGCTCGCAGCCCTGCCGGCCGCCGGGATTTCCCGCCTCGCCTCATCGTGCGCACCATGCTCACCATGCCGCCGGGTTGTCATGTGCGGCGGCGGCGCCCTTCGCATCGCGGCGGTCATGCGCGGCACGCATGCGGGCGGCGCCGGCCGCAGCCGCATACCCGCGTGCGTCTGGAGTTTCCCTGATACGCGAGCGGCCCCATTCCCGTTACACTCCGAACACTTACCCGCAGAAGGCGGCCTCGATGTCTCACGTCCTTTCGCGTCCGCCGGCGCGTGCGACCGCTTCAGCGCGGCGGCGCGCTACCGCCCCGCCGCTCGCCCCCGGGCTCCGTTGACATGAAGCCCGCCCGCGACCTCTCGCTCGACTCCCTGCTCGACCGTCTCACGCCGACGCCCGGCGGCTGGGTCGCCACCTATCGCACCACGACGCTGCGCAGCGTGTTCCAGCCCGTGCTGTCGATCACGCACAAGCGGGTCGTCGGTTACGAGGCGCTGCTGCGCGTCGTCGACGCGAACGGCGCACTGATCTCGCCCGCCGCCCTGTTCGACAAGACGCGCGCCGACGCCGACGCGCTGCTGCTCGACCGGCTCGCGCGCTGCCTGCATACGGCCAATTTCGTCGCGCAGGGCATCGGCGACGGCTGGCTGTTCCTGAACGTCACGCCGCGCGTGCTCGACTCGGGCCTCGTGCAGCGCGAATTCGTCGAGGCGCTGTGCCGGCATTTCGCGCTGCCGCCGAACCGCATCGTGCTGGAGGTCGTCGAACAGCCGTCGCGCGACGAAGCCGCGCTCGCCCGCACGATCGACATGATCCAGCATCGCGACTTCCTGATCGCGATCGACGATTTCGGCACCGGCTTCTCGAACTTCGACCGCGTGTGGCGCGCGCGCCCCGACATCGTCAAGCTCGATCGCTCGCTCGTCGAACGTTCGACCGGTTCGGCCGACGATCGCCGCATCATGCATCACCTCGTGTCGATGCTGCACCAGGCCGGCGCGATGGTGCTCGCCGAGGGCGTCGAGAACGACGATTCACTGCAGGCGCTGATGGAAGCCGACATCGATTTCGTGCAGGGTTTCCAGTTCGGCCAGCCCGACGCATCGATCGCCCATGCCAGCGCGGCAGCACCCGCGATGCTCGACGCCGCGTGGCAGCGCTTCATCGCCCGCCGGCACACGCCGGTCGTCGCCGAGCAGCCGGGCTTCGACGCGATCGAGCGGCTCGTGCTGACCGGCGCGGCCGCGTTTTCCGCGAGCGGCAACCTGCAGGACGCCGCGCATCGCGTGTTCGCGGTGCCGGCCGCCCGCCGCGTGTTCGTCACCGACGAAACCGGCGAGCAGTTCCTGCCGTCGATCGGTGCGCCCGCCGACGACGGCCAGGCCGGCGTCACCCGCCTCGCACCGCTCTTTCCGGAGACCCACAGCAACTGGTCGCGGCGCCCGTATTTCCAGCGCGCGATCGCCGCGCCCGGACGCGTCGCGCTGATGGGCCCGCATTTCTCGCTGACGGAAGGCCGCGACTGCTATACGGCCGCCGTCGCGATCCGCGCGCAGAGCCGGCTCGTCGTGTTCTGCGTCGACTTCGTACTCGACAGCGCCGGGACCGTGATGCGGTAACCGGCGCGGGTGCGAGCGCCCGGCTGTCGCACCCGCGGCTCGTCCGCCCGACCATTCGTCAGTCGATCACCTTCCCTCTTCCCGACTTCACCGCGCTGCGGCGCGACTTGTGCTCGAGCCGCCGCTCCTTCGACGCGCGCGTCGGCCGCGTGGCGACCCGCGCGCGCGGCGTGAACGCAACGCCGGCGATCAATGCATCGAGGCGCGCCAGCGCGGCCTCGCGGTTTTTCTCCTGGGTGCGGTATTCCTGCGACTTGATCACGACGATGCCGTCGCGCGTGATGCGCTGGTCGGACAGCGCGAGAAGCCGCTCCTTGATGACAGGCGGCAACGACGACGCACGGATGTCGAAGCGCAGGTGGATCGCGCTCGACACCTTGTTCACGTTCTGCCCGCCGGCGCCTTGCGCGCGCACGGCCGTCCATTCGACCTCGGCCGGATCGAGCGTATAGCGGATCATCATAGCGACGTCTCCATGCGGCGCCGTGCCAGCGCCTCGTCGACGCGTGCCGCGAGCCCCGAATCGCGCTGCGTGCGCGTCGCGACCGCCTGCGCCAGCACGCGCCGCGGCCCGATCACCTGCACGCGCGTGCGGGCACGCGTGACGGCCGTATAGACGAGTTCGCGCGTGAGCACACGGCCGAACGATGCCGGCAGCACGAGCGCGGCTTCGTCGAATTCCGAGCCCTGCGATTTGTGGACCGTCAGCGCGAACGCGGTTTCGTGCGGCGGCAGCGCGGCCGGCGACACCGCGCGCGCGGTGCCGTCCGCACGCCGGAACCACACGCGCAGCACGCCGTGCGCATCGGGCAGCGCAATGCCGATATCGCCGTTGAACAACCCGAGCGCGTAGTCGTTGCGCGTCACCATGATCGGCCGCCCCGTGAACCAGTGCGCGCCGACCGCCAGCGGCACGCGCGCCGCGTGGCGCACGTGCGCGGCCACGAGCGCATTGACGTGCTCCGCGCCGCGCAAGCCGCTGCGGGTCGCGCACAGGATCCGGAACCGGTTGAGCGCGTCGAACAGCGGCAGTGGATCGGGCACCGGCGCGGCCAGCGCGTCGCGCAACGCGTCGAGGTAAGCACCGAACCGCCGCGCGAGCCGCTCGAGCGTCGACGTCGCGAGCGACTCGCCCGCATCGTCATGGAACGACGCGGCCGCCGAATCGTCGGCGGGCAGCGCGTCGAGCGCGGCCTGCACGTCGCCGCTGCGGATCGCGAGCGACAGCCGCCCGATCGGCGAATCGAGACCGAAGCGGTAGTTGCGTTCGAGCCAGACGACGCAGTCGGCGAGCGGTGCCGGTGCGGGCGTGGGCGCGGCGGACGCGGCAGCGGGTTCGCCCGGCGGGTTCGACGTGACCGACGCAAGCGCCACGTCGCCGGCGTCGAACGGCGGCAGCTCGACGGCGTCGAGCCACGCCAGTTCGTCGACCTCGATCCATGCGGAGGCCTCGCCTGCGTCGCCAGTTTCACCGGTTTCGGCCGGCGGCGGCGCGACGTTGGACGACGAAACTTCGTCATCCTGCGGTTCGTCGTCGAAGAGCGATGCCTGTCGCGCATCGGCCTTCCGTCGCGACGCCGGCTTGCGTGTGGTGGCCGATGGCGGCGCCGGGGCGCGGGCCGCGGCGGAAACCGGATGCCCGGCGGGAACGGCTGCGACCACGGTCGCGGCCTCGTCCTGCACCGGCAACGCCGCGACGAATGCCGCCTCGTCGATGCCGAGCGCCTGAGCGATGCGCGTACGCGCCGCGGCGGTAAACGCGGGTCGCGCGCTCAGCTCCGCGAATACGGCACCCGCCTCGACCGCGGCCAGTTGATCCTTGTCGCCGAGCAGCACGAGCCGCGCGCCCGGCGCGAGCGCATCGAGCAGATGCGCGGCGAGCGCGACGTCGATCATCGATGCCTCGTCGACGACGATCAGGTCGTACGGCAGCGGATTGTCGCGATGATGCCGGAAACCGGCCGCCCCGCCGCCGCCCAGCAGCCGGTGCAGCGTGTACGACGTATCGGGCAGGCGCGCCGCGAGTTCCGGCGGCAGGTCGCCGGCCCGCGCATGCAGTGCCTCCTGCATCCGCTGCGCGGCCTTGCCGGTCGGCGCGGCCAGCGCGACGCGCAGCCCCGGATGCGCATCGAGCAGACAGGCCAGCACGCCGACGACGGTCGTCGTCTTGCCCGTGCCCGGGCCACCGCTGACGATCGTCACGCGGCCGGTCAGCGCGACGATCGCCGCGACGCGCTGCCAGTCGACTTCGCCGTTCGCCGGCCCGAAGTAACGCGCGAGACTGTCGCGCAGCCGGTCGGGCGCGAGACCTTCGTCCGGCACGGTCGCACCGGCCTGCGCGACGAGCGCATCGGCAAGCCGCCGTTCGTAGTCGAAATAGCGCGACAGGTACAGGTGGTCGTGGCGGTCGATGATCAGCGGCCGCTCGTCGCCACGCGCGAGCGTGCCGAACGCGACCACGCCGCTCGCGGCGAGCGCCGCGCGAACCTCGTCGAGCGGTGTTTC
>NZ_LDVA01000164.1:0-9677 GCF_050768715.1 Burkholderia sp. ZZQ-2
CCGCCGGCGCCACCGGCTGCACAACCGGCTGCACCGCCCGCATCTTCGCCTGTCACATCGCCTGTCACACAGTGAACTCGCGCGCGAATGCGCGTGATTCGGCAATTTCGACCGATTACAGATTTCCGTGAAATCGCCGATGACACTCTTTAACAACTATTTCAGTCCACCGGTCGACAATGGGAAACGTTTCATAGACATCGGCTTCTAACCGATACACCCCACGCAAACGGGAACGGGGTGTGCAGCGCAAGCCCCTTGAAACCGGCAAGGCTCGCCCCACCTAGGGGACAACAAGGCCAGATGCCACTGCGAAGAGGAGTGCCGCCATGCAAATGATCTACAACAGCCCCAACTACTGCGTCGTCGAATTCGCGCCGCAGGCCGGCCACCACCTGATGAATGCCGGCGGATACGAAATCGTCGACAAGAACGCACAGCGCGAGATCTTCATCGACGGCGAACTTGCCGAACGATTCCGCGCACACGTGAAGCAGCTGATCGAAGATGAACCGTCGCTCGATGAAGTCGACGAATTCCTCGGACAATTCGACAGCCTGATGATGATGCCCGTCGTACTGCACTGACGACCCGCGGCCCGGCGCCTCGCGCGGCCGGGCCATTCGCCGCGCATCGACGCGGCGCCGCGAGCACTCCGATCATGCCCCTGCCCGGTTCGCCGGGCGGGGGTTTTCATTTGGCGGCCCGGCCGGCGCCGCGCAAGGCCGGGCGGCGCCCATGCGCACCGGCTACAATGACGGTTTTCCCGTCTTCGCCGGTCTTTCGCCCATGTCTGCGACTCCTCTCGCCGCTTCCGTCCCGCTCGACGCGCACTACACGCGCGGCGCCGCTCTGCCTGCGCTGCTGAAATCGCGCATCCTGATCCTCGACGGCGCGATGGGCACGATGATCCAGCGCTACAAACTCGACGAAGCCGCGTATCGCGGCGAGCGCTTCAAGGATTTCCCGCGCGACATCAAGGGCAACAACGAGCTGCTGTCGATCACGCAGCCGCAGATCATCCGCGAGATCCACGACCAGTACTTCGCGGCCGGCGCCGACATCGTCGAGACCAACACGTTCGGTGCGACGACCGTCGCGCAGGCCGACTACGAGATGGAAGATCTCGTCGTCGAGATGAACATCGAATCGGCGAAGCTCGCGCGCGAGGCGGCCGCGAAATATGCGACGCCGGACAAGCCGCGCTTCGTCGCGGGCGCGATCGGGCCGACGCCGAAAACGGCCAGCATCTCGCCGGACGTCAACGACCCGGGCGCCCGCAACGTCACGTTCGACGAGCTGCGCGCGTCGTACTACCAGCAGGCGAAAGCGCTGCTCGACGGCGGCGTCGACCTGTTCCTCGTCGAGACGATCTTCGACACGCTGAACGCGAAGGCCGCACTGTTCGCGCTCGACGAACTGTTCGAGGACACCGGCGAGCGCCTGCCGATCATGATCTCGGGCACCGTCACCGATGCGTCGGGCCGGATCCTGTCGGGCCAGACCGTCGAGGCGTTCTGGAACTCGCTGCGTCACGCGAAGCCGCTGACGTTCGGCCTGAACTGCGCGCTCGGCGCGGCGCTGATGCGCCCGTACATCGCCGAGCTCGCGAAGCTGTGCGACACCTACGTGTCGTGCTACCCGAACGCGGGCCTGCCGAACCCGATGGCCGAGACCGGCTTCGACGAGACGCCGGACGTCACGTCGGGGCTCCTGAAGGAATTCGCGCAAGCCGGGCTCGTGAACCTCGCGGGCGGCTGCTGCGGCACGACACCCGAACACATCGCCGAGATCGCGAAGGCGCTCGCCGACGTGAAGCCGCGCCGCTGGCCGAACCAGTACAGCGACAACGCCTGACCCGACCGCCCCACGCCCTTCATCACCAGAATTCGCACCGCCATGACCGATCACATGATGCGCCTCGCCGGCCTCGAGCCGTTCAACGTCACGTCCGGAACGCTCTTCATCAACGTCGGTGAGCGCACCAACGTCACCGGCTCGAAGGCGTTCGCACGCATGATCCTCAACGGCCAGTTCGACGAGGCGCTCGCCGTCGCGCGCCAGCAGGTCGAGAACGGCGCGCAGGTGATCGACATCAACATGGACGAGGCGATGCTCGATTCGAAGGCGGCGATGGTGCGCTTCCTGAACCTGATCGCGTCGGAACCGGACATCGCGCGCGTGCCGATCATGATCGACTCGTCGAAGTGGGAAGTCATCGAGGCGGGCCTGAAGTGCGTGCAGGGCAAGGCGATCGTGAACTCGATCTCGCTGAAGGAAGGCGAGGAGGCGTTCGTCCATCATGCGAAGCTGATCCGCCGCTACGGCGCCGCGGCCGTCGTGATGGCGTTCGACGAGCAGGGCCAGGCCGACACGTTCGCGCGCAAGACCGAGATCTGCAAGCGCTCGTACGACGTGCTCGTGAACCAGTGCGGCTTCCCGCCGGAAGACATCATCTTCGACCCGAACATCTTCGCGGTCGCGACCGGCATCGAGGAGCACAACAACTACGCGGTCGACTTCATCGAGGCGACCCGCTGGATCAAGCAGAACCTGCCGTATGCGAAGGTGAGCGGCGGCGTGTCGAACGTGTCGTTCTCGTTCCGCGGCAACGACCCGGTGCGCGAGGCGATCCACACCGTGTTCCTGTACCACGCGATCCAGGCGGGGATGGACATGGGCATCGTGAACGCGGGCCAGCTCGGCGTGTACGCCGAGCTCGACGCGGAGCTGCGCGAGCGCGTCGAGGACGTGATCCTGAACCGCCGCGACGACTCGACCGACCGCCTGCTCGAAATTGCCGACAAGTTCAAGGCGGGCGGCGCGAAGAAGGAAGAGAACCTCGAGTGGCGCAACCAGCCGGTCGAGAAGCGGCTCTCGCATGCGCTCGTGCACGGCATCACGAACTTCATCGTCGAGGATACGGAAGAAGTCCGCGCGAAGATCGCCGCGGCCGGCGGCCGCCCGATCAACGTGATCGAAGGCCCGCTGATGGACGGGATGAACATCGTCGGCGACCTGTTCGGCCAGGGCAAGATGTTCCTGCCGCAGGTCGTGAAATCGGCGCGCGTGATGAAGCAGGCGGTCGCGCACCTGATCCCGTTCATCGAGGAAGAAAAGCGCCTGCTCGCGGAAGCGGGCGGCGACGTGCGCGCGAAGGGCAAGATCGTCATCGCGACCGTGAAGGGCGACGTGCACGACATCGGCAAGAACATCGTGTCGGTCGTGCTCCAGTGCAACAACTTCGAAGTCGTCAACATGGGCGTGATGGTCCCGTGCAACGAGATTCTCGCGAAGGCGAAGGTCGAGGGCGCGGACATCATCGGGCTGTCGGGCCTCATCACGCCGAGCCTCGAGGAAATGGCGTACGTCGCGTCGGAAATGCAGCGCGACGACTACTTCCGCGCGAAGAAGATCCCGCTGCTGATCGGCGGCGCAACGACCTCGCGCGTGCACACGGCCGTCAAGATCGCGCCGCACTACGAAGGCCCGGTGGTCTACGTGCCCGACGCGTCGCGCTCGGTGTCGGTCGCATCGAGCCTGCTGTCCGACGAAGGCGCGGCGAAGTACCTCGACGAACTGAAGTCCGACTACGAACGCATCCGCGACCAGCACGCGAACCGCAAGGCGCAGCCGATGGTCACGCTCGCCGAGGCGCGCGCGAACAAGACCCGGGTCGACTGGGCGAGCTACCAGCCGGTGAAGCCGAAGTTCATCGGCCGCCGCGTGTTCAAGAACTACGACCTGAACGAGCTCGCGAACTATATCGACTGGGGCCCGTTCTTCCAGACCTGGGATCTCGCAGGCCCGTACCCGGCGATCCTGAACGACGAGATCGTCGGCGAATCGGCGCGCCGCGTGTTCTCCGACGCGAAATCGATGCTCGCGCGCCTGATCCAGGGACGCTGGCTGACCGCGAGCGGCGTGATCTCGCTGCTGCCGGCGAATACCGTCAACGACGACGACATCGAGATCTACAGCGACGAGTCGCGCAGCGAGGTGCTGCTCACGTGGCGCAACCTGCGCCAGCAGAGCGTGCGTCCGGTGGTCGACGGCGTGATGCGGCCGAACCGCTCGCTCGCCGACTTCATCGCGCCGAAGGAATCGGGCGTCGCCGACTACATCGGGATGTTCGCGGTGACGGCCGGCCTGGGTGTCGACGTGAAGGAAAAGCAGTTCGAAGCCGACCACGACGACTACAGCGCGATCATGCTGAAGGCGCTCGCCGACCGCTTCGCGGAAGCGTTCGCGGAAGCGATGCACGCGCGCGTGCGGCGCGAGCTGTGGGGTTATGCGAGCGGCGAGACGCTCGACAACGATGCGCTGATCGCGGAAAAGTACGCGGGCATCCGCCCGGCACCCGGCTATCCGGCCTGCCCCGACCACCTCGTGAAACGCGACATGTT
Organism: Burkholderia sp. ZZQ-2; assembly: GCF_050768715.1. NCBI lineage: Bacteria > Pseudomonadati > Pseudomonadota > Betaproteobacteria > Burkholderiales > Burkholderiaceae > Burkholderia > Burkholderia sp. ZZQ-2. The sequence goes on from NZ_LDVA01000164.1 coordinate 4,407, forward strand.
CGACGTGCTGCACGCGGACGAGATCGGCATGAGCGTGACCGACTCGCTGGCGATGCTGCCGGCCGCAAGCGTGTCGGGCTTCTATCTCGCGCATCCGGACAGCACGTATTTCTCGGTCGGGAAAATCGGACAGGATCAGCTCGAGGACTACGCGCAGCGCATGGCGCTGTCGCTCGACGACGCGCGCCGCGCGCTTGCGCCGCAGCTCTGACCGGCCCTTCGGCGGACGCACCGCCGCCCGCTATCGTCAGACAAAAGAAAAAGCCCGCTCGGAAGCGGGCTTTTTTCTGCCCTTCGATCCTTTCGGACCGCCGGGCAAGGACGCTCAGAAGCCCCAGTGCACGTCGGCTTCGCCGGCTTTCGCTTCGCGCAGCATCGTGAGAAACGGCGCGACGCGCTGGGCCAGGCTCGGCGGCACTTCGTGGTGCGCGTGGTCGGCTTCGTCCTCGTGGAAATGGCCGGCATGCTCGGCGCGCTCCTGCTTCGCCTGCGCAACGGCGCCTTCCAGCTTGGCGATCGCGTGGTCCAGTTCGTCGTGCGTAATCACGCCGCGCTCGCCCAGCTGCTTGCCGACGAGACCCAGCACATACACGGCGAAATCCTTCAGCACGTCGAGATCCTGTGCCGCCTTGCTCTTGAACGTAATCATGACAATTCCCTTTTCATCTTGTTGTGCCTGCGCGGCGAGGTTGGGGAACGCCGGCAGACCGGCGTCCGGCCTCGCGGACGCGGGCCGCCTGAGCGGCATATTAGCACCTGTTAAAATTCTGCGATCCCTGAAACGCGCGCTTAAAAAGCGCGCCGGCGGGCCGGCGTTTCCGGCCGCCACCAACGAAGCCTTCTACCAGCATGCTGCCAGCACACAAACAGACCCTCGAAGCCCTGCTCGCGGATAGCGTCAAGCAGGTCGCACACGCGCTAAAAGGCGCCGACGCTGCATTCGTCGCCCCGACCATCACGCTGGAGCGCCCGAAGGTCGCCGCGCACGGCGACGTCGCGTGCAACGTCGCGATGCAGCTCGCCAAGCCGCTCGGCACGAACCCGCGCCAGCTCGCCGAGCAGATCGTCGCCGCCCTGACCGCCCAGCCGGGCGCGCAAGGCCTCGTCGACGCCGCCGAGATCGCCGGCCCCGGCTTCATCAACCTGCGCCTGTCGGCCGCCGCGAAGCAGGCGGTGATCGCCGCCGTGTTCGACCAGGGCCGCGCGTTCGGCACGTCGGATCGCGAGAAAGGCAAGCAGGTGCTGCTCGAATTCGTGTCGGCGAACCCGACCGGCCCGCTGCACGTCGGCCACGGCCGCCAGGCCGCGCTCGGCGACGTGCTCGCGAACGTGATCGCGAGCCAGGGCTACGCGGTGCACCGCGAGTTCTACTACAACGACGCAGGCGTGCAGATCGGCAACCTCGCGATCTCGACGCAGGCGCGCGCACGCGGGCTGAAGCCGGGCGACGCGGGCTGGCCGGAAGCCGCGTACAACGGCGAATACATCGCCGACATCGCACGCGACTTCCTGGCAGGCGAAACGGTCGCCGCGTCGGACGGCGAGCCGGTCAAGGGCACGGGCGACGTCGAGGATCTCGACGCGATCCGCAAGTTCGCGGTCACGTACCTGCGCCGCGAGCAGGACATGGACCTGCAGGCGTTCGGCGTGAAGTTCGACCAGTACTACCTCGAGTCGTCGCTGTACAGCGAAGGCCGCGTCGAGAAGACGGTCGACGCGCTGATCAAGGCCGGCATGACCTACGAACAGGACGGCGCGCTGTGGCTGCGCACGACCGACGAAGGCGACGACAAGGATCGCGTGATGCGCAAGTCGGACGGCACGTACACGTACTTCGTGCCGGACGTCGCATACCACGTGACGAAATGGGAGCGCGGCTTCACGAAGGTGATCAACATCCAGGGTTCGGACCACCACGGCACGATCGCGCGCGTGCGCGCCGGCCTGCAGGGCCTGCACATCGGGATCCCGAAGGGTTACCCCGACTACGTGCTGCACAAGATGGTCACCGTGATGCGCGACGGCCAGGAAGTGAAAATCTCGAAGCGCGCGGGCAGCTACGTGACGGTGCGCGACCTGATCGAATGGTCGGGCGGCGCGGCGGCGGGCCAGGAAGCGGCGCCCGACCTGATCGACGAGGCGACCATCACGCGCGGCCGCGACGCGGTGCGGTTCTTCCTGATCTCGCGCAAGGCCGATACCGAGTTCGTGTTCGACATCGACCTCGCGCTGAAACAGAACGACGAGAACCCGGTCTATTACGTCCAGTACGCGCATGCGCGGATCTGCTCGGTGCTCAACGAACTGAAGGCGCGCTACAACGTCGACGCCGCGCAGCTGCCGGGTGCCGACCTGTCGCAGCTGACGAGCGCGCAGGCGGCGTCGCTGATGCAGAAGCTGGCCGAGTACCCGGACATGCTCACGCACGCGGCGAACGAGCTGGCGCCGCACGCGGTCGCGTTCTACCTGCGCGACCTCGCTGGTGAATTCCACTCGTTCTACAATGCGGAGCGCGTGCTGGTGGACGACGAAGCGCCGCGCAATGCGCGCGCCGCGCTGCTCGCCGCGACCCGGCAGGTGCTCGAGAACGGCCTGGCGGTGCTCGGCGTGTCCGCGCCCGCCAAGATGTAACGACGCAAGCGGCCCGAACCGGGCAGCGAATGGCCGTGGCAGCGCCCGCCGTCGGATGCCCGCCGTCGGACGCCCGCCGCAGCCTTTTCACGATTCTTTTTGCAGGTGACTCAAGCAATGGCACAACCACGCCGCACTTCGAAACAATCGAAACAAGCCGGAGGGACATTTCTTGGAATCGTGCTGGGCCTGATCGTCGGCCTCGCGATCGCGGTGGTGGTGGCGCTCTACATTACGCGTTCCCCGTCGCCGTTCGTGTCGAAGGTCGCGCCGCCGCCGGCCGACAACGGCGCGAGCCAGCCGCAGCAGTTCGATCCGAACCGCGCGCTGCAGGGCAAGACGCCCGGCCAGCCGGTGCCGCAGGCCGCGCAGCCGGCGCCGCCGAACACCGCGCCGGGCCAGGCCGCGAACCAGACCCAGGGCGGCCTGCTGCCCGAACCGCAGATCGTCGAAGTGCCGCCGTCGGCCAACGGGTCGAGCGGCTCGAACAATACCGGCAGCTCGAACGGCACGACCGCGTCGAACAATGCGTCGTCGGGCAACGGCGTCGCCGTCGCGCCGAAGCCGGCCGACACCACGCCGCCGCCGAAGAAGACGCAGCAGGCGCAACAGCAGCAGCAAGGCGGCGAGGACGACCTCGCACGCTTCGCCGCGCAGAAGCAGGCGCAGCAAGCCGCCGCACAAAAGCAGCAACAGCAGCAACTGGCCGCGAACACGCCGAAGCCGACCTCGTCGGCCACGGCCGCCGCGGCAGCGAAGCCGCCGACCGCGAACGACGCGAATACCGGCTACTTCCTGCAGGTGGGCGCGTACAAGACGGAAGGCGACGCCGAGCAGCAGCGCGCGCGCCTCGGCTTCCAGGGCTTCGAGTCGAAGGTGTCGAAACGCGATGTCAGCGGCGTGACGTACTTCCGCGTGCGCGTCGGCCCGTTCTCGAAGTTCGAGGATATGAACTCGGCCCGCCAGCGCCTGTCCGATGCAGGTGTCGACACGGCGGTGATCCGTTTCACGAAGCAGTAAGCAACCGGCCGAGCCCACTCAGAACCCGTTACGTTCCGTAACCCGAGCAACTGATTCGACGTTCACAACATGAAAAAACTGCTTAGCACGCTCCTTCTTTCCCTGGGCCTGGCCGCCGGCCTCGCGCAGGCTTCGCCCGCCGCGCCGGTCGCCGGCAAGGACTTCGAGGTGATGAAGTCGCCGCAGCCGGTGTCCGCGCCGGCCGGCAAGGTCGAGGTGATCGAATTCTTCTGGTACGGCTGCCCGCACTGCTACGAATTCGAGCCGACGATCGAGGCCTGGGTGAAGAAGCAGGGCAGCAACATCGACTTCAAGCGCATCCCGGTCGCATTCCGTGACGATTTCGTCCCGCACTCGAAGCTGTTCTACGCGGTGTCCGCGCTCGGCATCTCCGAGAAGGTCACGCCGGCGATCTTCAACGCGATCCACAAGCAGAAGAACTACCTGCTGACGCCGCAGGCGCAGGCCGACTTCCTGGCCACGCAGGGCGTCGACAAGAAGCAGTTCATGGACGCGTACAACTCGTTCAGCGTGCAGGGCGAAGTGAACCAGTCGGCCAAGCTGCTGAAGGACTACGCGATCGACGGCGTGCCGACGGTCGTCGTCCAGGGCAAGTACAAGACGGGCCCCGCTTACGCGAACAGCATCCCGGGTACCGCCCAGGTGCTCGACTTCCTCGTGAAGCAGGTTCAGGACAAGAAGCTCTGATCCCCGCCCGCGCGCCGGCATGACTACTCCGCTGAAGGTCTTCATCACCGGCGCATCGAGCGGCCTCGGCCTCGCGATGGCCGAGGAATACGCCCGCCAGGGCGCCACGCTCGCACTCGTCGCGCGACGCACCGATGCCCTCGACGCGTTCGCGCGACGCTTCCCGAAGCTGTCCATCTCCGTCTACTCCGCCGACGTACGCGACGCCGACGCGCTCGCGACGGCCGCCGCGTCGTTCATCGCGACGCACGGCTGCCCCGACGTCGTGATCGCGAATGCAGGCATCAGCCAGGGCGCCGTCACGGGCCAGGGCGATCTCGCGACGTTCCGCGACGTGATGGACATCAACTACTACGGGATGGTCGCGACGTTCGAGCCGTTCGTCGGCCCGATGACGGCCGCGCGCCACGGCACGCTGGTCGGTGTCGCGAGCGTCGCCGGCGTGCGCGGGCTGCCGGGCTCCGGCGCGTACAGCGCGTCGAAATCGGCCGCGATGAAGTACCTCGAAGCGCTGCGCGTCGAGCTGCGGCCGGCCGGCGTCGGCGTCGTGACGATCGCGCCCGGCTACATCCGCACGCCGATGACCGCGCACAATCCGTACCGGATGCCGTTCCTGATGGACGCCGACCGCTTCGCCGCGCGTGCGGCCCGGGCGATCGCGCGGCAGCACGCGTTCCGCGTGATTCCGTGGCAGATGGGTGTCGTCGCGAAGGTGCTGCACGTGCTGCCGCGCTGGCTCTACGACCGCCTGTTCGAGAAGGCGCCGCGCAAGCCGAAGGCCGGCGCGCACTGATCGGCCAAACGGCCCGCGTGACGCATCGCGGGCCGCTTCTCCGCTTCTCCGCTTCTCCGCTTCTCCGCTTCTCCGCTTCTCCGCTTCTCCGCTTCTCCGCTTCTCCGCTTCTCCGCTTC
>NZ_LDVA01000165.1:0-17528 GCF_050768715.1 Burkholderia sp. ZZQ-2
GGGGAACGTCCGGGCCGCGTCCGGCGGCGCCGGCTGGCCCGGCGCGCCGTTCCTTCGATACGCCAACCGAGAGAGCGACCCATGCAACATCCGACCATCCGTACCCTGGCGGGCGCGACCGCGCCGACATCGATCGCCGCCGCCCGCACCGCGCTGCTGGTGATCGAATTCCAGAATGAATACTTCAGCGGCCGGCTGCCGATTCCCGAGGGACCGCGCGCGCTGGGCAATGCGCAGCGCGTGATCGCGTTCGCCGATCGCGCGGGCATTCCGGTGTTTCACGTCCAGCACGTCGATTCGCCCGACAGCCCGATCTTCGCGGACGGCAGCGACGGCTTCCGCTTTCATGCGAGCCTGCAGCCGGCGCCGCATCACGCGGTCGTGAAGAAAACCTCGGTGAGCGTGTTCCCGACGACGGACATCGATGCACGCCTGAAGGCGGCCGGTATCGACACGCTGATCGTCACGGGCCTGATGACGCATGCCTGCGTGGCCGGCGCGGCACGCGACGCGGTGCCGCTCGGCTACGCGGTGATCGTCGTCGACGATGCCTGCGCGACGCGCGACCTCGACATCGCGGAGGGCGGCACGGTATCGCACCGCGATCTCCATCGCGCGACGCTGGCTGCGCTGTCGGACACGTTCGGCGACGTGCTGACGACCGAGCAGGTGCTGGCGCTCGGCGTCGCCTGACGGCCGCCGGGTTCGTGCTTCAGTCGGCCCAGCCCGGCGCGGCGTACACGACTTCGCCGCGGAAGCACGTCTCGATCACGCGGGTTTGCGCGAACGTCTCGACGGGATGGGCGAACGGATTGCGATCGAGGATCGCGAAGCTCGCGTCCTTGTCCGCCTCGAGCGAACCCGTGCAGTCGTCGAAGCGCAGCGCATACGCGGTGTTCACCGTATAGGCCTCGAGCATCGTGAGCAGGTCGAGGCGTTCGTGCGGATTCCACGGCGGGCTGTCGGGCTGGTCGATCAGCAGGTGCGTGACGCCCGTCTGGATGATTTGCATCGGGTCCATCGTGCTGACCGACCAGTCGGAGCCGGCCGCGAGCATCGCGCCGGCGTTGCGCAGGCTGCGGAACGGATAGTTGCGCGCGGTGCGTTCGGCGCCGAGCAGGTCGCGATAGAGCTGCTGCTGCTCTTCGCGCGCGGCCGTCCACAGCGTCTGCACGCTGGCGATCGCGCCGAGCCGGTTGAAGCGGCTCATGTCGGCCGGATCGACGAGCTGCAGGTGCGCGAGCTGCGCGCGGCGGTCGCGCATGCCGTTGCGGATCCGGACATATTCGAGCGCGTCGAGCGTCATGCGCACCGCGCGGTCGGCGAGCGTGTGGAAGTGCAGGTCGAAGCCGGCGGAATCGGCGAGCAGGCAGATCTCGTTCAGCGCGTCCTGGCTCCACAGCGCGAGGCCGCAGTCGTCGGTGCCGGCGTACGGCTCGAGCAGCGCGGCGGTTTTCGATTCGGGCACGCCGTCGACGAAGATCTTCACCGTATGCAGGCGCAGGTTGTCGCATTCGTACGCGCGACGCCAGGCGGCGAAGCGCTCGATCTGCTCGCGCGGATCGCGGCGCGGGTTCGCATAGAGGCCCGCGCTCATGTACACCTTCAGCGTGCCCGCGCGCTGCGCGTCGGCATACGCCTTGAGTTCGGCCTCCTCGACGCGTGCGTCGAACCAGCCGGTGATGCCGTAGCCGTGCGCCATCGCGTGCGCTTTCGCGAGCGACTTCGGGTAGCCGGCCGGGCTTAGTTGCGGAATGAGCGGGCAGACACGATAGAACGCCGCTTCGTGCACGACACCGTTCGGCGCGCCGGACGCGTCGCGTTCGTAAACGCCGCCGGCCGGGTCGGGTGTGTCGGCGTGGATGCCGGCCGCTTCGAGGCCCTTCGTGTTGAGGCAGCCGCTGTGCACGTCGAAGCCGACCACGAGCAGCGGCCGGTCGGGCACGATCCGGTCGAGCAGTTCGCGGGTCGGATACGCGCCGAATGCGGCCAGGTTGGCGCCGCCGAGATAGACCCACGGCTCGTTCGGCGTCGCATCGGCGCAGGCGCGGATGCGCTGCAGGATCGTGTCGGGATCGTTGATGCCGGACAGGTCGAAGTCGCCGAGGATCTGGTGGCCTTCGAGCGGGTGCACGTGGCCGTCGATGAGGCCCGGCAGCATCAGCCTGCCCGCCAGGTCGACGGTGCGCGTCGCGGGGCCGATGAGTGGACGGATATCGTCGTCGCGGCCGACCGCGACGATCTTGCCGTCCCGGGTGGCGAGCGCCTGCGCGAAGCGGCGCTGCGCGTCGCCGGTGTAAAGCAGGCCGTTCAGGTAGGCGGTGTCGGCGTATTGCATGTGTCTCCTCCGGATGGGGGCTGGTCGACGGGCGCACGTGTCCGGCGGGCGGGCCGAGGGGCTCGTCCGGTCGCGTGAACCCGGTCGGGTTGGAATGGGACGGGGGCGGCTATGTGCCGGTGCTGCGCGGCAGGCGCCGCGATGTGTCGCGGTGAAGGCCGGCCGCCGCCGGGGCGTCATGCCGATCGCGCCGCCGGGCCTGAAGCGGCAGATCGATGGGCGACGCGCGCGCGGCCGTGCGGGCCGGCGTCCATCCGGTATTCGGCATTCGGTGTCTCCGTGGCATCCGACGCGTTCCCGTCGTCGGGTGAGTCAGATACTAGGAGCGGGGCGGCCGGCTGTCTGTCATCGTTTTTAGGACAACCTGCGACAAAGCCGGCGGGGGCGGCGGGTGTGGCCGGGATGTGGAGTCGTCGTCTAGCGCCCGCGGTCTGCCGGCGGTTCTTCCTCGGTCACGCACCACGCGAACAGCCCGGCCCGGTTCGCCACGCCGAGTTTCGCGAGCGCGCGCCCGAGATAGGTGCGCACGCTGCTCGGCCTGAGTGCGAGCGTGTCGGCGATCCGGGGGACGGGCCGGCCTTGCAGCACCGCGCGGCACACGAGCCGTTCGCGCTGCGACAGCGTTGCGCCGCTGGCCGACAGGCGCTGTTCGAACCGCTGCAGCAGCGCGCCGTCGTCCGAGCGTGGCGTCAGGCGGGCGAGCCGCGCGTGCTGGATCAGCAGCGGCAGCACGAAATCGCCGAGCTGCCGCAGCAGCGCCAGTTCGGCCAGCGTATAGGACGGCTGGCCGCGCCGGCGGAACAGCGAGAACGCATAGACATAGTCGCGCTCGCTGCCGAGCAGCGTGCAGTCTTCGCCGAGTTCGCCGAGCGCGAACTGGCGGCCGTATTCGGTTGCCGTGTCGAAGTCCTCGTTGCACGAGAACACGAGCTGCGAATCGGTGGTGCGCTCGATATGCGGGAGCAGCGTGTCGTTGCGCCAGTCGCCCTGTGTATACAGATCGAGTGCGTGGCGCGTGCCGTCGGGATCGTCGCCGCCCGCGAAGAACAGCACGTCGACGCTGTCGACCGACTGCGACGGCGCGTCACGCCGGTAGCGCGTCGCGACGCTGTAATGGGACTGCGGATCGACGGTTTCGCGCAGCCAGGCCCAAAGCCGGGCGGGAAACTGCGGACTGCCGAGGCTGGCGACCAGGTCGCCGGCATTGCTGAGGGAAATATGGGCGGGGCTCATCGTTGACACCGTCTTCGCGAACGGCCGCCCGTGCCGGCCGTGTTTCGCGTGCGACGGCGAGCCGGCGGCGCGGCGGCCGGCGGTGCGGTCATGCGGGACGGAGGCCGGCGCGGCGGCGAAGCTCGATTGTAGGAGACTTCGCCGCCGCGAGGCATTCGCGCTTGCCCGGCGGGCGGCCGATCGTCCGTCGACGGGCGGCGCGCATCGTTGCGCGCCGTGTGGCGGCCTGCGCGTCAGAACATCGTGTTCGCGTTCGCGGACGTTTCGGGTACCGGCTGGATCACGTCCCAGTGTTCGACGATCTTTCCGTCCTTCACGCGGAAGATGTCGACGACGGCCTCGCCGCGGTCGCCCGGGCGCTCGGTCGCGTGCACGTGCAGGTAGACGAGGTCGCCGTCGGTTGCGCTGCGCACGATGCGCGCGCGCGACGCCGGGTTCTTCTGGAAGGCGCCGACGAAGTACGACACGAACGGCTTCTTGCCGTCCGGTACGTGCGGGTTGTGCTGTTTGTAGTCGTCCGCGACGACGGCGGCGGCCTCGACCGCTTCGTGCTTGTTGAAGAAGCGGTCGTAGAACGTCAGCACGAGCTGGCGGTTGGCTTCCTCGGCGGCCAGGTTGCGCGTGGCCGGGCCGGCGGCCAGCGCGGCCGTCGACGCGGCCAGCAGGACGAGCGCGGCAACGGTGCGAACGGGGGAGCGGAGCGATGACATGTAGCGGGTTCCTTGTCTGACGAAGCGTGGGTTGGCGCGCGATGCGCGACGGCGGGTCGGGCCGGCCATGACGATCGGCGGGCGACGGGGCAGGGTGGCGGATGCACGGGCGTTGTCGACGCGAGGGATTCGCCGCCCGGTTCGTATCGTCGAGATACGGACTAAGCGCGTCGTCGTCATGCTTCGTTGAACTGCCGAATCCGCGCGGCTGCCGGGCCGCTCGAATGGTACAGTTGCCGCGAACCCGTCACAAGAAGTCAGCGCGGTGTGAACAGGTCACACCGCGCTGACCATGCGTTGCCCTTGAAAGAGAATCCCGTCATGCCGTTCCCGCCCGCCGACGAAACCGTCGAACTCGATCAGCCCTGCCCGATCCGCGATGTGCTCGACCGCATCGGCGACCAGTGGAGCCTGCTCGTGCTCGAAGCGCTGTCCGGCGGGACGATGCGTTTCAACGAACTCGCCCGCGCGATCGGCGATGTGTCGAAGCAGATGCTGTCACGCACGCTCAAGCGGCTCGAGCAGGACGGCTTCGTCAGCCGCACGCTGTTCGCCGAAGTGCCGCCGCGCGTCGAATATGCGCTGACCGACCTCGGGCGTTCGTTCCTGACGCCGATGCAGGCGATGATCCAGTGGGCGGACGAACATCATCGTGCGATCTGCGCCGCGCGGCGCCGTGCACGGGAGCTGGACGGCGGCGGGCGCTGAGCAGGGCGTACGCGCTGTTTTGTCGATGGACGGTGTGCGGCGAATCGAGTGCGATGCGACGAGGCATGCCGCGATTGCATGTGCATTGCCGCATGTGATTTCGTTATCCGAATGATCTCGACGGGGCGGGCAGGCATCGCCGAAGTTGCAATGTGCTCCGTTCGTCCCGAATGCGGGAATGCACTGGCGGTGCCCCGCTTGAGGCGCACGCGCCGGGGCGATTGCGATGGCGCTCTTTCGCTGCATGGCGCATGAGAGGTGCGGCAGGGGCTGGCCGAACCGGGATGGCGCACCGCAGACCGGCGGGCATGTCGGCGGCCGAGGGTGCCTGATCCGATGGACGCCTGGGCGCATGCGTCGGGGCGAGGTGGGGCAGGGCGCGCGGGGGCGCCTGCCGGGCATCATGATGTCGAGGCTGAATGGCGCGGGTTCGTCGCGCCGTCTGGTTCCGGGGCTGCCATCGGCCGAATGCGGGGTGCCGCGCGCCTGCCTATCGCCACGTGCCGTCGACGTAGATCCACACCTGTCCCTGGCGGCGCCAGTAGCCGGGCACCCATCGACGCCCGGGGCGCCGTGCGACCCAGCGGCCCGGCACCCATATATAGCGGCCTCGCTGCCAGCGCCAGTAACCGTCCGTCCATATATAGCCGTGCGGCCGTGGCGGCGGTGGGCGGCGATCGTGTCTCGCGGCAGGCGGCGCGAAGCCCGGGCGGTCCGCATAGGGCGGCCTGCCGGGCACGTGGTTCGGGCCGGGCGGCCGATATCCCGGCGGCGGGGGCGGCACGGGCTGGGCCGAAGCGGCACGGAGCCAGCCGCCGGTGCCGACGAAGGCGGCGGTCAATCCGATGGCGCGCAACACGGAGCGTCGATTCATGGCGTGTCCTGTTCAGTATTCGAGGCTGCCTTACATTAGCCTGCCAGTCCGCCGGGCGGGTTACGCGTGCGGTCAAGGCTGTTACCGTGTGTCACGGCAGGCGGGCGAACCGCCAGCGGGCGGAGGCCGGTCTCGCTGTTTTTCTGCGGCTGACGATGGATGTTGCCCGCGCTGCACGAACGTCGCGTCCTGTTTACCGGCTGACGGATGTGTTTTAGGCGCTCGGAGCCAGAAATTCGAGATCGAATTGGGTAAAATTTGCCGATTCCGGGGTGCCGTGCCGAATCCGTTTGTTGTTTCTATGCAACCGTCAAGACGATGACATGAAAGAATGGTGCGATGGAAGCCTCCAAAAAGCCCCCGTCAAGAAGTCAAAAACAAACGTCAAAACAAATACTTATAACTCGGCCCCACTTTCATTATTTCTAGTTCTGGAAAAGCTTATTTCTTTATTTGCGGATCGCTCCCCTAGGGTACACCCCTAAACTCACGGTTCCCAAACGGGCAACTATCCGGGCGCGGCCAGCAGGATCGATGGCGCTCCCGGGCGGTTGCAGACCGTTTATGAACAAGGTCGCGAGACCTGCCTCTTTTTAGAAGGGAGCTCCACGAATGAACAAGACTCTGATCGTTGCAGCAGCTGCAGCATCGTTCGCAACCGTCGCTCACGCGCAAAGCAGCGTCACGCTGTACGGCGTGCTGGACGCAGGCATCACCTACCAAAGCAACGTCGGCGGCAAGTCGCTGTGGTCGATGGGCTCGGGCGTTGACCAAAGCCGTTTCGGTCTGCGTGGTTCGGAAGACCTCGGTGGCGGCCTGAAGGCAATCTTCACGTTGGAAAGCGGTTTCAACATCGGTAACGGCAAGCTGGGCAACAACGGCGGCATGTTCAACCGCCAGGCTTTCGTTGGCCTGTCGAGCCAGTACGGCACGGTTACGCTGGGTAAGCAATACGACGCAACGCAAGACTACCTGGCGCCGCTGACGGCAACGGGCTCGTGGGGCGGCACGTACTTCGCGCACCCGATCAACAACGATCGTCTGAGCACGAACGGCGACGTCGCGCTGAACAACTCGATCAAGTACACGAGCGCTAACTACGCTGGCCTGCAATTCGGCGGCACGTACTCGTTCTCGAACAACACGAACTTCGGCAACAACCGTGCATACAGCGCGGGTGCTGCATACCAGTTCCAAGGCCTGAAGCTGGCAGCAGCTTACTCGCAAGCGAACCTGGGTGACGGTACGAACACGAGCGGCGCATCGTCGATCAACGCACAAGGCCGTGTCCGTACGTACGGCGCTGCTGCTGGTTACGCATTCGGCCCGGCACAAGTCGGTGCTGCATGGACGCAATCGCGTATCGACAACCAGGCTAACGGTGTTGGCACGCTGCGCGCTGACAACTACGAAGTCAACGCAAAGTACAACCTGACGCCGGCTCTCGGCCTGGGTGCTGCTTACACGTACACGAACGCGAAGGTCAACAACGGCAGCTCGCACTGGAACCAGTTCGGCGTTCAAGCTGACTACGCTCTGTCGAAGCGCACCGACGTCTACGCACAAGCTGTGTACCAGCGTGGCGCGAAGGGCAACAACATCGTCGGCACGGGCATCTACAACGGCGACAACACGACGGCTTCGAGCTCGTCGATCAACCAAACCGCAGCAACGGTTGGTCTGCGTCACCGCTTCTAAGCGTGACGGCGGGGTAACCCGCTTCGCAGTATCGAAAAAGGCGCCTTCGGGCGCCTTTTTTTTCGTCTGTGGAACGAGGTGTCGGCGATTCGCATCCTCCGGATGCAAAAAAGCGAGGCGTGTGCCTCGCTTTTCTCGTTGTGCGTCGTTGCGGGGCGATACCCGCCGCAGATGGCTCAGCGCGTGTATTCGCCGTTGGCTTCCGGCTGGAACACGATCGCGGCGACCTTCATCAGCTTTTCGGCGCCGCTCGGCTGCATCACCTTGACCATCTGGCCGCGTTGGGTGCCCAACAGTGCCATACCGACGGGCGAGAAGACGTTCAGGCGGCCCAGTTCGAGATTGGCGGCATCCGGATAAACAATCGTCCAGGTGGCCTGTTCCTGGGACGCTTCGTCAAGCAGCGTGATTTGCGAATTCATCGTGACGACGTTCGCCTTGATGGCATCGGGCTGGACGATGTCGGCGCGCTCGAGCAGCGTATCGAGCATCGTCTGGAAGCGCGGGTTGTGTTCGGCGTGCTTCTCGAGGCGAGCAACGTCGAGTTCGGTCAACTGGTAAAGGCGTTGTTTCATGGCTGTTCTCCAAATGATCGGCAGGGGCAGGCGTGGCGTGCCTATGAGGATCGCCCGGAGCCTGTCTGACCTGGCTCCGGGAGGAGGCCGAGCCGTCAGATCAGGCGCCGGGCAGGGGCGAGCGGCGCTTGGGCCGTGCGTCGAGCGAGGGGATGCGCCGGATGGCCGGCGCGCGCGCACACGCCGGCCGGGCCGGACGGCGAAACCGAAAGGAGCGTGCGCGCGTACATGGTGGATGGAAGATCGACTGACGAATAAAACCTTACGATTCTACAACACAACCTTCGGAATATGTGATCTGGCCGTCGGCAGTTCGTCAGCGATTGTTGTGCTGCTGAAGCAAGTTGTCGCGATATCGCCCGAAAAATGTCGTCTATTTTTGTCGAAATCGCAACGCTGTATGTTCAAACTAAGGGTTTCCCCTTGGGAATGCGAGAACTACACTGCATTCAATCGCTTCAGACAGTCCTGCCGAGGCGACGTCATAAGAGAACATATTCCGGAGGTAAATCATGAAGTCGATCATCTACGCAGCCATCGCCGCATCCGTCCTTGCCGCCCCGATCGCATCGTTTGCACAGTCCGAGCAGGGTTTGACCCGCGACCAGGTCAAGGCCGAGCTCGTGCAACTCGAACAGAACGGCTACAAGCCGCTGGCGAGCGATTCGCAGTACCCGGACAACATCCAGGCCGCCGAACAACGCATTCAACCGAACCAGCCGATGCTCGCGCAAGCCGATACGAGCGGCTACGGTGCCGTGGCAACGGGTGCCGGGCAAGCCGGCCGCCGCATGACACGTGAAGCACCGAATCCCGTGAACTCGGTCTACTTCGGGAACTGAACACCGCCGGGTCTGCCCGAGCGCACCGCTTAATCGACGAGACGCGCGCCAGTTGCGCGCGTCATTCGCCCGCAGGAGCAGAACCTCCGTCGCCGCATTCCGGCGGCTTTCCGCCCAGACGCTCACGCGTTTGGGCCTTTTTTGCTGGGGCGGGTCAGGCGGACGTAACCGCAGGCGTACCGTGGATATAGTGTTCGAGCTGGCTGATCGTGAACTGCTGATCGGCAATCACGCTCTTGACGAGGTCGCCGATCGAGATGAGGCCGACCAGCTTGCCGCCGTCGAGGACGGGCAGGTGGCGCATCCGGTGTTCAGTCATCAGCGCCATGCACTCGTCGGTGGATTGCGACGGTTCGACGTAGCGTACCTTCGCCGTCATGATTTCCTCGACGCGGGTGGCTTTCGACGAGCGATCCTGCAGGACGACCTTGCGCGCGTAATCGCGCTCGGTGACGATGCCCGCTATGTCGTCGCCGTCCACGACCAGCAGCGCGCCGATGCCCTTTTCCGCCATCAGCTTGATGGCGTCGTAGACGAGATCGGTCTTCGTGACGGTATAGATGGTGCGGCCCGAATCCGGCTTGGCCTTGAGAATCTGCGCGACAGTCGTGCTCATTCGCTTTCTCCGTGTGCAGGTCGATGCAGGGCAGGCAGGGCGTGATGCGTGTCACCCGATGAGCCCAGTATAGCCGCGCAGGTGGCGGCAGTCGCGTGACGATTCCAGATTAGCGGTAAACTCCCGTCACGCACTATCCACACAACTCCTACATTCCTGAACGTTTCGATTGAATTCATGATGTCTTCGCGTCCACAATCGCCCACGCCGGGCAATGGCCAGGCCGACGAGTGCGTGACGCTCGTCGCCACCGCGTCGCTGCCCACACGCTACGGTACGTTCAAGTCGTACGCTTTCCGCGTATCGGGCAGCGATGCCGAACATCTCGCGCTCGTGATGGGTGACGTCGCCGGCGAGCAGTCCGTGCTGACGCGGCTGCATTCCGAATGCCTGACCGGCGACGTGTTCGGCTCGTACCGCTGCGACTGCGGCGAGCAACTCGATCTCGCGTTGCGCTACATCGCGGCCGAAGACCGCGGCGTGCTGCTGTATCTGCGCGGGCATGAAGGGCGCGGGATCGGCCTGAGCAACAAGATTCGCGCGTACGCGTTGCAGGAGCAGGGGCGCGACACCGTCGAGGCAAACCTCGACCTCGGCCTGCCCGACGACGCCCGCGAATACGACTCAGCCGCCGCGATCCTCCGGATCCTCGGCGTGACGTCGGTGCGGCTGATGAGCAACAACCCGGCGAAGTTCGACACGCTCGCGAAGCACGGCATTCCCGTCTGCGAACGCGTGGCGCTTGCGGTGCCCGTGCGCGAGGAAAACGAGCGTTATATCCGCACGAAGCAGACGAAGTTCGGGCATTACTTCGAAGAGAACGAGTAATCGCCGCGGGCGCTGCCGGCGCCCGTTTCTCGTCATCAGTTCCCGCGATCGTCGCCGGCGGACGCGACGATCACGATTTCCCCCTTCGTCCTCTCTGCCTTCGGGTTGGTGACGACACTCGCGTCATGCCGCCTGAACGATCCTGTTCCCCATGTCCACACCGTCGAAAATCGAAACCGCGCGTCTGACGCTGCGTCGCTGGCAGCCGGTGGATGCGGGCGCGCTGTCGGCGCTGCATGCGGATCCGGACGTGACCGCGTGGCTCGCGCGCGGCCCGATGTCCGTTGACGAGGCGAGCGACGTCATCGCGCGCTTCGACGCGCATTTCGATGCGTACGGTTTCGGCCCGTGGGCGATCGAGCGCCGCGCCGACGGGATGTTGATCGGGGTATGCGGCCTGTCGCACGAGGTGCGCGCAACGCACCCGATGGCGCCGTGCGTCGAGATCATGTGGCGGCAGGCTCGCCACGCATGGGGACATGGCTACGTCGCCGAAGCGGCTGCCGCCGCGTTGGCCGACGGGTTCGAGCGGATCGGGCTCGGCGAGATTCTCGCGTGGACCGCCGACACTAATCTACGATCGCAGCACGTGATGCAGCGGCTCGGCATGCACCATCAGCCCGCGCGCGATTTCGACCATCCTGCGTTGCCGGAAGGGCACGCGCTGCGTCGGCACGTCGTGTATGCCGCCCGCGCCGCCGGCCTGGCCGGCGCGTAACGACTCACGCGGATTCGCTCGTCAGCGCCACGTACCGTTCTGCAGCACGATCCGGTAGCCGTCGGCATCCTCGAAGGTCTGGCCGGATATTTCCCAGTACGGATTGAACGACGTCACGGGCATGAAGCCGTGTGCCGTGGCGCGCGCGCAGGCGGCTTCCCATTCCGGCCGATCGGGCAGGTAGAACACGATCAGGTCTTCCGGCGTCGGCGACGGCGCGATCGGATGGTCGGGGCAGTGCGTGAATTCGAAGTGATAGTCGAGGCCGTCGCGTCCGAGCATCACGCCGGAAAAGCCGTCGTGATCCTCAAAGCGTGCGAGAACGGACAGGTCGAGAGCGTCGCGATACATGCGCTCGGTTCGGGCGAGGTTGCTGACCGGGCGGGCAATGCGCAGATGGGCGTGCAAGATGGCCTCGGGGGAGCGTGGCAGACCCGCCGATGATAATCGATCCGGATTGTGGCGCGTCGGAATGCCCGGGCAGGCAATCGATGAAGGAGGGCGGTGGTATGGCCCCGCAATTCGAGCAGGCAAGAAAAAGCCCGCTACATTGAGCGGGCTGAATCCATGTTTGGAGACATGGAGGAGACAGACGTGAATTTAAGGGAAAACCCGAGGCATGGCAAGCCCTAGTTGTATCGATACAACTTCCTGTTGTGCCGCGTTCACATGCCGCCGGCCCGCGCATGCGCCGCAAACGCGCTGAATCGCTCCTGCGCGACCGGCAGCGCGAACTTGTCGCGCATCTCCGTCTCGATCCATGCACAGGCCTCGCGTGCGCAGTCGGTCAGCGCGTGGCGTGTCGCATGGCCGTCGATGTCGTAGACGAAGCGCACGCCGACCTCGTCGTCGGCGACCTGCCGCTCGAGCTGGTTGAGCTGCAGTTGTGGCCCGTGCTGCTGCGACAGCGCGCGCAATTCGTCGAAGTGATATTCGAGCCAGTCGGCAAAGAACAACGCGTCGCTGTGGCACGGCAGCCGGAAGGCCGCGCTGCGCGACGGACGCGGCCCGGCTTCACCGGCCGGTGCGTGCGATTCGCCGTCGGTGGCGATGGACATGTCGACAGGGGCGAGCGGATGCTGAAGCCGGCGGTAGGGCTCGCGATCGCGCAGCGCATGCCACAGCAATTCGTCACCGGCTGCTCCGGACGGCTGCATCGTCAGGTCATGCCGGCCTTCGCCGGCCGGGGCGATGTCGCGGATTACGAGGCGCAGCGAGCAGAGCGGCTCGTCCGCGACTAGCAACGTCGCCGCACGCGGCAGCCCGCAGACCAGCGGCGCCGCGCCGGCGGCACGGAACACGAGGCCGCGCCGGTCGAGCCGCACGAGCGGCAGCGGCCGTGGAAACGACGGGTAGGCGACCGCGATGCGGGCGCCGCCGGCGCTCGTCAACCCGGGCATCATCGCGCGAAAGACCTGAGACTGGTCCACGTTGATTCTCCTTCGTTACGATGCCGCCCGGACAGGAACGCGCGTTCCGGGTCAGGCGGCGATGGCTTGCCGGGCGGCCTGCCCCGGCTCGATTCCTAGCGCGGCAAACGTTTGCGGATCGATGTCGATCCAGCACGCGACCACCAGACGCCCATCTACCTGCTTCGGCGGGCCTGCGCGGTGCGCGTGTATGCCGATCCGGCGGAACAACCGCTCCATGCTCGCGAACGTCACGCCGATCAACTGCCGTGCGCCGAGCTGCGCCGCGCACTCGACGACGGCCGCGAGCATCGGGCGCACGGCCCATTCGGCGTTGCCCGGCCCGCCTTCGTCGTCGGTCGCCGCGAACCGGGACAGCTCCCAGACAGCGGCCGATTGCGGCAGCGGCATGTCTTCGGCGATCAGGTCGGCGAACAGCGACTTCAGCAGATACGGGCGCGTCGTCGGCAGCAGGCGTGCACATCCGCACATGTCGCCGCCGGCGTTTCGCGCGAACACGTAGACGGTATCGTCGCGATCGAACTGGTCGCGCTCGAAGCTTTCGTTCGCCGACGGGAGCGCCCAACCGAGCTGTTCGACGAACACACGGCGCCGATAGCGCCCGAGATCCGCTGCAAGTTCGTGTGGCAACCGCCCTTCCTCGTGAACGAAGGTCCGCATGGTGTCCTCGGATTTGTGCTTTTGTATGTGCGCATTACATCGCGCCGCACGAGGGGGCTGTAACTGGTAACTCTTACAGGGTGACGGTGGAATGACGCCGATCAGGACGTGGTAACGGTTTCTTGATCAACGGGATTGAAAACCGGGCCGCTTTTGCTTATAAAGAGCGCCAGCACTGCGGAAATTGTCAGAGGAATGCGGGGCCAGTTGTCACTGGAGCGTCGGACCGGCATGATAGGCGTCGTTGTGCCCGAGCAGGGCCGACGCGACCGCTGCGGGCCAGTCGATGCACGCGAGCCGCGCGGCAAGCGCGGCGGCCGTGCGGAACATGCCGATGTCGGCACCCGTGGCGTCGACGGCCATCACGTTGCTGCGGACGTCGCTGCCCGCGATCACGAACGTGCCCGTCGCGCGTTCGAGGTACCAGTCCCAGCCGACCGTCACGTAAGCGACGCCGGCACTGGCCGGGCGATGCCATTCGGTATAACCGGCGAGGCGTGCGTCGATTGCGCTGTCGCGCAGTTCCGCACGCAGCGATGCGTCGAGGCCGCTTGCGACATGGTCGAGCGCGAGCACGGCCAGTGCGCTTTCTGACAGGCGTACGTAGCCGTCCGGGGACGGGCCGGGGACCGGGTGCAGCAAAGGTGAAGTCATGCGCGGAATGTATCAGCGTCGAACGGGTGCTGGAACCTGACAAGTATGACAGCGTGACGTTGTCGGAGAATGAATGGAACTGCGCTGGCAGGATGCCTATCAACAATTCAGTGCCGCGGAAGACGAGCAGCAGCTCTTCCAGCGGATTGCCGCCTATTCCAAACGGCTGGGATTCGAATACTGCTGTTATGGCATTCGCGTGCCGCTGCCGGTATCGAAGCCGTCGGTAGCCATCTTCGATACCTATCCCGACGGCTGGATGGCGCACTATCAGGCGCACAACTACATCGAGATCGATTCGACGGTTCGTGACGGCGCGCTCAGCACCAACATGATCGTCTGGCCGGACGTCGACCAGATCGAACCGTGCCCGCTGTGGCAGGACGCGCGGGATTTCGGGCTGTCGGTGGGCGTCGCGCAATCGAGCTGGGCGGCCCGCGGCGCGTTCGGCCTGCTGAGCATCGCACGCCATGCGGACCGCCTGACGCCGGCCGAAATCAACATGCTGACGCTGCAGACGAACTGGCTCGCGAACCTGTCGCATTCGCTGATGAGCCGCTTCATGGTGCCGAAGCTGTCGCCGGCGGCGGGCGTCACGCTGACCGCGCGCGAGCGCGAGGTGCTGTGCTGGACGGCCGAGGGCAAGACCGCGTGCGAAATCGGCCAGATCCTCAGCATCTCGGAGCGAACGGTCAACTTCCATGTCAACAACATCCTCGAGAAGCTGGGTGCGACGAACAAGGTCCAGGCGGTCGTCAAGGCAATCTCGGCCGGGCTGATCGAGGCGCCCTGACCTCGAACGACGGCGGGCGGCAGCGCGAAATGCCGCTGCCGTCAGGCCGCTCACTCCATCATCGGCTCCGCTTCCTTCGCGGTCCAGCTCACGCTGGAAATGCTCTTCTCCATGCTCATCCGGCTCGCGATCTGCTCGAGCTTCTGCTGATCCTTCGGATGCAGCTTCAGTGTCGCGGTCACCTTCAGCCGGTCCGGCTGGTCGGGCACGTCCTCGCTCGTGAGGCTCTGGAACGACAGCGGCTTCGCATACATCGAGTTCGACAGCAGCGTGCGGATGTGCACTTCGTCGGCGGTCAGGCAGATCACGGTGATCTGGTATTCGCGCACGAGATCGGCGTTCGACACCGGGGTTGCGTTGATCGCCTGGCTGACGCCGCGCAGCACCGTATTGGTGAGGAGTACGACGCCCGTGCCGGCAAGCGCGGGCACGTAATGACCGGAGCCGGCCAGTACGCCGACGGCGGCCGAGCACCACAGGGTCGCGGCCGTGTTGATGCCCTGGATCGAGCCCTTGTCGCGCATGATCACGCCGCCGCCGAGAAAGCCGACGCCCGATACGACGTATGCGGCGATCTGCGTGACGCCCGCGACGCCGTTGCCGGTCAGCACGCCGAGCGTGACGAACAGGCACGCGCCGCTCGCGACGAGCGTGATCGTGCGCAGGCCGGCCGTGCGCTGGCGCATCTGGCGCTCGAGGCCGATGGCGACGCCGCAGGCGAACGCGGTGAAAAGGCGGAGTGCGAAATCGAAAGTCATGGTTGTCCTGCCGTGCAAGAAGCGCGTGCCGTCCCGCGTCGCTGCGGCGCAAGGCCGAAGGCGACACGACGATAGCCGTCATCGCGCGGTACTGTACCGCGCGAATGCGTCATTCAGTGTGAAACGGTGGGCGTGCGGCTCGCGGAACGCGAGCCGGGCAGGAGAACTGCGTCGGACAGGCGTTCAGGCGGCAAGCGGCGCACGCAACGGAGTGCTGCAACTGTCCACGATGGTTCCTGAAGGAAGAATGGGCGGCATTCTAGTGGGCGGCGCGCGCATGCGTCAACCGCCTCGCGGCGGTCGTGCTACTGCGCCGAGCCGATCGTCCCCGTCGCGAGCGCGAGCGCGGCGGCAGCGGACAGTGCACCGGCATAGCTGTCGACCTCCGCGTTGCGCGCGGCGAGCAACTGGCTTTGCGCGATCGTCGCATCGGTGACCGAACCGACGCCGTTCCGGTACGCGGTCAGCGCCGCGTCGTAGCTCGTCTGCGCGGCATCGACGAGCGCCTTCGCGGCGTCGTGCGACGCAAGGCTCGTCTGCACCGCGTTCTGCGCGGCGACCACCTGGCGGACGGCTTCCTCCTTGGTTCGCGTGAGTCGCGCGGACGCGCTTTCCGCGTCGTTGCGCGCCTGCATCAGTACGGCCGAGCGCATGCCGCCGTCGTACAGCGGGATCGTCACGCCGAGGAACACGCCGCCGCCGTAGCGGCTGCCGTTAAGGTTGACGGTCGGTGACTGGTCGCCGATCGCGGGCAGCGCGGAGATGGACGTGCCGCCGCTCGCGTACGACGTCGACGCAGACAGGAAGATCTTCGGCATGAACGCGGCTTCCGCGGCCTTGATCTTCGCGCGATTGGCTTTTTCAAGCGCGAACGCGCCCTGAAGGTCGGGGCGGCGCGCAATTGCGTCCGACACGATCGCGTCGACCGACGAGCCGAGTGCGGGCGGCAGCGGCCGCTTCGGCAGTGCGGCGATGGTCGGCTTCGACAGCGGCGAGATGCCGAGCGCGGAGACGAGGGCGAGGTAGCTGTCGCTCTCCGCGCCGTTCGCCTGCACGAGCGCGAGGTTTGCCTGCGCGCGGTTCTGCGTCGCCTGCGCGAGCTCGACGACCGTGCCGACGCCGTGCTTGAGCCGCGCGCGGGAGGCCGCGAGGATCGCGTCCGCGTTCGCGAGACCCTGCTGCGCGCTGAGGGCGCGCGAGCGCGCGGCTTCGTAGCGGTAGTACGCGACGGTCACGTCGTGGATCACCTGCTGATGCACGGCCGTGAACGCGACGTTCGACGCGATCGACGCCTGCTCGGCCGCCTCGACGCGCGCCGCGCGGCCGCCGAAATCGAACAGCAGCCATTGCAGCGACAGCGCCGAGATCGTGCCGTGAACGGTGGTGTCGCTCGACGAGTCGCCGAGGATCGTCGACGTCGAGCCGTGGTTGGCCTGGTACGCGCCCATGGCCGTCGCCGACAACCTCGGCAGGTAGGCGGCCTTGGCCAGGCCGACCGCGAGCGCCGCGTTGCGCGCGTCGTTCCAGGCGATGCGGGTCAGCGGGTTCGCCGACTCGGCGAGATCGATCAGTTCGGGCAGCGTGTACGCGTGCGCGGCATCGAGCGCAGCCGGCGGCGAGACGGATGCGAGCGCGGGCGACGCGGGCAGCGTGTAGTCGTGCGAACCTTGCGCGGATGCGCGCGGCGGGCCCGGCACGATGTCGCCGGCAGCCGACGTCTGCGGCTGCCATGGGCGGTCGGACGCCTCCGGCGCCAGATCGATCGACGACGTCGCGCAGCCGGCCAGCGCGACGGCGGTCGCGAGGGCGGCGGCGGCGATCGAGGCGGCCGGCGGTTCAGGTAGGCGCATGGGGGGCAGGCTCCTTCGGTGTGGCTTGACGGGCGGCGTCGGCGATGTGCGCGAGCCGCGTGTCGATCAGGTTCAGCAGCGCGTCGCGCGCGGGGTCGGCAGGGGCGAGGCCCGGCGCGGTGGCAGGCGGCGCGGGCGAATCCGCATGACGCGCGGCTTCGTCGTCGCGCGGGTCGGTCACGCGCGCGAGCTGCGCGGCGATCGCCGCGTCGCCGGGCTTGCGTTCGGCGAGCAGGAACAGCG
>NZ_LDVA01000166.1:0-17291 GCF_050768715.1 Burkholderia sp. ZZQ-2
GATACACGAGTTTCATGCATTCGACGACACGCGAACCGGATAGAGGTTTGCGAAACGACAAAAAACGTAACGGAGCCCGAAAACCTGATATGTACGCGGCCAAATAGGTGAAAATAGCGGCCGCTGCGCGCTTTCGGGGCGCGTGCAGTTTCAAACCGGCCGGCAATTCGATTGCCGGCCCTTGTCAACTGATTATCGAAAGGTTCTGACTCCATGAAGAAACTCCTGATCGCTACCGCCATCGGCGCCTTGTCCGCCACGATGCTGGTGTCGGCTCCGAGCGCGTTTGCCCAGGGTACGACCACCACGACCGCGAAGAAGGCAACGGCCAAGCGCCCGGCGCCGGCCAAGCGCATCATCCCGCGCAGCAAGAAGGCACAGGCACGCGCCGCAGCCAAGGTCGATCCGGTACCGGACGGCGCGGTCAAGTGGTCCTGCAAGGAAGGTCTGTCGTTCGACCTCGCCGGCGACATGAAGCGCGACCAGGTGGTCACGGTTCACTGGGCGAAGAAGAACTACAAGCTGCCGCGTCAGGCCACGACGACGGGCGCGGACACGTTCTACGATCCGGCAGCAGGCTTCAAGCTGATCGTGATCCCGACCAAGGCGATGCTGTTCTCCGACGCAAACGGCGGCGAGCGCCTCGCGGACGAATGCGTGACGCCGGAAATGGCACAAGGCACGCCGGCACCGACGCAGTCGAACGAGCTGAAGCCGGCAACGAACTAAGCGCGTTCCCATCGGCCCCTCGATGTCCGCCCCGGTCTCCAACGTCCGCCCTGCTCCGGATACGGTACTCGTCGATATCGTCGACTACGTGCTGAATGCCGGCATCGACAGCGCGCTCGCGCTGGAGACGGCGCGTCATTGCCTGATCGACACGCTCGGATGCGGACTCGAGGCGCTGTCCTACCCTGCCTGCACCAAGCTGCTCGGCCCCGTCGTGCCCGGCACGATCGTGCCGAACGGCGCGAAGGTGCCCGGCACGTCCTTCCAGCTCGATCCCGTCCAGGCCGCGTTCGGCATCGGCGCGATGATCCGCTGGCTGGACTTCAACGACACCTGGCTCGCCGCCGAATGGGGCCATCCGTCCGACAATCTCGGCGGCATCCTGGCGACGGCCGACTGGCTCTCCCGCACGGCCGTCGCGGCCGGCAGGAAGCCGCTCACGATGCGCGACGTGCTGGTCGCGATGATCCAGGCCCACGAGATCCAGGGCTGCCTCGCACTCGAGAATTCGTTCAATGCGGTCGGGCTCGACCACGTGCTGCTCGTGAAGGTCGCATCGACGGCCGTCGTCGGCCGGCTGCTCGGGCTCACGCGCGACGAGCTGATCAACGCGGTGTCCAACGCGTTCGTCGACGGCCAGGCGCTGCGCACCTACCGCCACGCGCCGAACACGGGCTCGCGCAAATCATGGGCGGCCGGCGACGCGACCTCCCGCGCGGTGCGCCTCGCGCTGATCGCGAAAACGGGTGAAATGGGCTACCCGTCGGCACTCACCGCAAAGACCTGGGGCTTCTACGACGTGCTGTTCGACGGCAAGCCGTTCCGCTTCCAGCGCCCGTACGGCACGTACGTGATGGAAAACGTGCTGTTCAAGATCGCGTTCCCTGCCGAGTTCCACGCGCAGACGGCCGCCGAGGCCGCGCTGCAGCTGCATGCGCAGCTCGCCGCCGCGGGCCGCACGATCGACGACATCAGCCGGATCACGATCCGCACGCATGCGGCCGCGATCCGCATCATCGACAAGCAGGGTCCGCTCGCCAATCCGGCCGACCGCGACCACTGCATCCAGTACATGGTCGCCGTGCCGCTGCTGTTCGGCCGGCTGACCGCGGCCGATTACGAAGACGCGGCCGCCGCCGATCCCCGCATCGACGCGCTGCGCGCGAAAACGGTGTGCGTCGAGGATCCGCAGTTCACGAAGGATTACCACGACCCGGACAAGCGCTCGATCGCGAATGCGCTGACGATCGAGTTCACGGACGGGTCGAAACTTGCCGAAGTGGCGGTCGAATACCCGCTCGGCCATCGGCGGCGGCGTGCGGAAGGCATCCCGCTCCTGGTCGAGAAGTTCAGGACCAACCTTGCCCGCCGCTTCCCGGCAAAGCAGCAACAAGCGATTCTCGACGTGTCGCTGGACCAGGCAAAGCTCGAAGCGATGCCGGTCGATGAGTACGTCGACTTGTATGTGATATAGCCGTCAGATACAGGACTATTTGTTTCCTAGCCTTAAACCCAGGAAAATCACCATGGCCCACAATCTCCACAAGACCCTCAAGGAATTCGACAGCGGTTCCGGCAAAGGCAAGTTCTACTCGCTGCCGCAGCTCGGCAAGGAACTGAAGACGAAGATCGAACGCCTGCCGGTGTCGATCCGTATCGTGCTCGAGTCCGTGCTGCGCAACTACGACGGCAAGAAGATCACCGAAGAGCACATCGAGCAGCTCGCGAACTGGAAGCCGACCGCGAAGCGCGTCGACGAGATTCCGTTCGTGGTGTCGCGCGTCGTGCTGCAGGACTTCACGGGTGTGCCGCTGCTCGCCGACATCGCGGCCATGCGCGGCGTCGCGGAGCGTACGGGCAAGAACCCGAAGAAGATCGAGCCGCTGGTTCCGGTCGATCTCGTCGTCGACCACTCGGTCCAGATCGACTACTTCCGCCAGAAGGACGCGCTCGACCTGAACATGAAACTGGAATTCCAGCGCAACAACGAGCGCTACCAGTTCATGAAGTGGGGCATGCAGGCATTCGACACGTTCAAGGTCGTGCCGCCGGGCGTCGGCATCGTCCACCAGGTGAACCTCGAATACCTCGCGCGCGGCGTCCACAAGAAGGCGGACGGCGGCGACACCGTGTACTACCCGGACACCCTCGTCGGCACGGACAGCCACACGACGATGATCAACGGCATCGGCGTGGTCGGCTGGGGCGTGGGCGGCATCGAGGCGGAAGCCGGCATGCTCGGCCAGCCGGTGTACTTCCTGACGCCGGACGTCGTCGGCGTCGAGCTGAAGGGCAAGCTGCGCGAAGGCGTGACGGCCACCGACCTGGTGCTGACGATCACCGAAATGCTGCGCAAGGAGAAGGTCGTCGGCAAGTTCGTCGAGTTCTTCGGCGAAGGCACGAAGTCGCTGTCGCTGCCGGATCGCGCGACGATCGGCAACATGGCGCCCGAATACGGCGCGACGATGGGCTTCTTCCCGGTCGACGAAAAGACGATCGACTACTTCGAAGGCACGGGCCGCACGAAGGCGGAAATCGCCGCGTTCGAGAACTACTTCAAGGCGCAGAAGCTGTTCGGGATCCCGAAGGCCGGCGACATCGACTACACGAAGGTCGTGACGCTGGATCTGACAACGGTCGCCCCGTCGCTGGCCGGCCCGAAGCGCCCGCAGGACCGCATCGAGATCGGCAACGTCAAGTCGACGTTCACCGACCTGTTCTCGAAGCCGGTCGCGGAAAACGGCTTCGCGAAGAAGGCGGACGACCTGGGCACGCAGTACACGACGAGCAACGGCGTCGACGTGAAGAACGGCGACATCCTGATCGCCGCGATCACGTCGTGCACGAACACGTCGAACCCGAGCGTGCTGCTGGCCGCCGGCCTGCTCGCGAAGAAGGCGGTCGAGGCCGGCCTCACGGTCGATCCGAAGATCAAGACCTCGCTCGCGCCGGGATCGCGCATCGTCACCGAGTACCTGACGAAGACGGGCCTGCTGCCCTACCTGTCGAAGCTCGGTTTCGAAGTCGCGGCGTATGGCTGCACGACCTGTATCGGCAACGCGGGCGACCTGACGCCGGAGCTGAACGAAGCGATCACGAAGAACGACATCGTCGCGGCAGCCGTGCTGTCGGGCAACCGTAACTTCGAAGCGCGTATCCACCCGAACATCCGCGCGAACTTCCTCGCGTCGCCGCCGCTCGTCGTCGCGTACGCGATCGCCGGCAACATCACGCGCGACCTGATGACCGAGCCGGTCGGCAAGGGCAAGGGCGGCCGCGACATCTACCTCGGCGACATCTGGCCGACAAGCGACGAAATCCACGCGCTGCTCAAGTTCGCGCTCGATCCGAAGAAGTTCGAGGACAACTACTCGAAGCTGACCAAGAAGGGCGACCTCTGGAGCAAGATCGAGGGCGAGTCCGGCCAGGTCTACGACTGGCCGAAGTCGACCTACATCGCCGAGCCGCCGTTCTTCGGCAACGACTTCTCGATGGAACCGGCTGCGTCGATCCCGACGGTCAAGGGCGCGCGCGCACTGGGCATCTTCGGTGACTCGGTCACGACCGACCACATCAGCCCGGCAGGCTCGATCAAGGAAGACTCGCCGGCGGGCAAGTGGCTGAAGGAAAACGGCGTGCAGAAGGCCGACTTCAACAGCTACGGCTCGCGCCGCGGCAACCACGACGTGATGATGCGCGGTACGTTCGCGAACGTCCGGATCAAGAACCTGATGATCCCGGCGAAGGCGGACGGCACGCGCGTCGAAGGCGGCCTGACGATCCACCAGCCGAGCGGCGAACAGCAGTCGATCTACGACGCGGCGATGCAATACGTCGCGGCCGACACGCCGACCGTCGTGTTCGCGGGCGAAGAATACGGCACGGGCTCGTCGCGCGACTGGGCCGCGAAGGGCACGCAGCTGCTCGGCGTGAAGGCCGTGATCGCACGCAGCTTCGAGCGTATCCACCGCTCGAACCTGGTCGGCATGGGCGTGCTGCCGCTGCAGTTCAAGGGCTCGGACAGCGTCCAGTCTCTCGGCATCACCGGCGACGAGACGTTCGACATCGAAGGCCTCGGCGACGACTTCAAGCCGCAGCAGGACGTCACGCTCGTGATCAACCGCAAGAACGGCGAAACGCAGCGCGTGCAGGTCCTGCTGCGCATCGATACGCCGATCGAAGTCGACTACTACAAGCACGGCGGTATCCTGCCGTTCGTGCTGCGCTCGCTGCTCGCAGCGTAAGCGCCCTGCCTTTGCAGGTGCCGCAGCTGCCTCGCGGCGGTTGCGGCCGATTTGGATGCCCGACCTCGTGTCGGGCTTTTTTTTGCCTGCGCACGACGCGGCGTGACCGGCCGTGTCGCGCGTCATGCCACCTTGTCGGCCCGCGCCTTCGTGCCCGCACCCGCGCGCCGCGTGTTCTTCTTCAGGTGCGTGCGGTTGTACTCGATCGCCGCGCGCACGAGATTCTTCAGCGCCCGCTTGTCGAGCCGGTCGCCTTCGAACAGGTCGATCGCGCGTCGCGCATTGCCGTCGAGGCCGTCGTTGAACAGCTTGTCGGGATCAGGCAACTGCGCGCCGTGCATGAAGGTCAGCTTCACCTTGCCCTTGTGCGCGTTCGCCACCGCGATCATCCCGTCGCACGACCATACGGGGCTGCCCATCCACTTCCATTCCTCGACGATGCCCGCTTGCGCGGCGAGGATCGTCTGGCGCAGGTCGGCGAAGGTCTTGCCGCGCCAGTCGGCGATGCCGGCGATCAGCGCGTCGATGCGCTCCGACGGCGTGAGGTCCGTTGCGTTCATGCGCGTGCCTCCGTGCCTTCGTCGGGACGTGCCAGCACCTGTTCGAGCGCATCGAGGAACCGCACCCAGCCGTGCTGCGCACCGCGGTACGCCTGCTCCTGGTCCGTGCGGAAGCCGACCTGCTCCATCCGCAGGTGCGTGCCGGCCGGCGTCGGCGTGAGCGTCCACGTGACGACGCTTTCGAGGCCGTACGCGGCCCACGTATAGGACAGCGTGCGCGGCGGCTCGATCGTCAGCACCTTGCAGTCGACCGAGCCCCAGTCGGCGCGGAAACTGAAGGTGCGGCCCGCGACGGGTTCGAAGTCGCTCTTCATCAGCCAAGCCTCGATCAGGTGCGGTTGCGTGAGCGCGCGCCAGATCTTCTCCGGTGGATGAGGCAGTTCCCGGTGGACGACGACGGAGCGCGTTTCGGTGGTGGCCTGGTTCATTACTGGTCCATCCTTTTCAGAAGATCTTCGAGGGCATCGAACCGGTTCTGCCAGAAACCTGCCATCTGGCTCGTCCAGTCGATCAGCGGGGCCAGCGCTTGCGGCTGCGCGCTGTAGTGCGTCTGCCGGCCTTCGTGACGGTCGTTCACGAGCCCGGCCTGCTTCAGTACGCCGAGATGCTTCGACACGGCCGGCTGCGAGACGCCCGCATGGGCCGTCAGCGCGGCGACCGTCAGCTCGCCGTCCGCGCACAGCCGCTCGAAGAGCGCGCGGCGGGTGGGATCGGCCAGCGTCCGGAAAAGCATGTCGTGATCGGTCTGCATGTCGTTCAAAATTCATAACCCGTTGGTTATGGATTGAAGAATAGCCGCCGGTCGACGCGCGTCAAGGCGGAATTTCACGAACGGCGTCGTGCAATCCGGTGCGGGCCTGCCGCCCACCCATCGGCGCGCGCCTGCGCCCGGATTCGAGCGTTTCCTCTAATCCGCATGGGCGACACGCGATCCGAAAGCCGCCTGCAAGACTGCCCGACGTGCTGTTCCACAGTTCGGGAAACGTTTGCGTTCGACCGGCCCCTTTCTTGTGCACGTGCGAATCCGTTCCTGCCGCATCGCTTCGTTTGACCACATAGTGCGACGCGGCATGCGGCAACGACCGGTCGCGCGCCACGCGTTCACGCATCGATCCACTCCGCGATCGCGCATGTTCCGACGCCGTGACGAGCGACTCGTGCGTGCGAACGTCACGCATTGCCGCGCCGTCGTGCCGCGAACCGGTTCCGTTCGCCACGCCCACGATCGTCTGCGCATACGACGCAGCGCGTGCACGCTCACACCCCGATGTCAGAACTGACAGCTATGGAAACTGGCAGCTACCTGAACGGTAGCGACGCCCTACGCTCGTCACCGCTCGCGACCCCACAAGGGTCGAGGGCTCCAGCAACGTCGTCTCTCCTAAAAAGGACTCCCGATGAAAAGGAACGCCTGGTTTGCCCTGCCCCTGCCGTCGCCCCGCCGCCTTGCGTGCGTGGCACCCCTCGTGTTCGCTGCCGCTGCGGCGCATGCGGCGACGGACTGGGTCGATACCCATACGAAGGCCTTTCTGACCGGCCCGCAGTTGATGGCGCGCAGTGCGGCACCGTCGCTCGAACTCGCGGCCGGCGAAACGACCGACGTCGTCGTCAGCCTGAAGCTGCGCAATGCCGCGCAGCTCAAGCAACTGGCGCGCGACGTGAACCGGCCCGGCAGCGCGCATTACCGCCAGTACCTCACGCACGAGCAGTTTCTCGCCAACTACGCGCCGACCGATGCGCAGGTGAAGTCGGTCGTCGACTATCTGCACAAGAGCGGCTTCGTGAACGTCGAGGTCGCACCGAACCGGTTGCTGGTGTCCGCACGCGGCACGGCCGGCACCGTGAAGACCGCATTCAACACGTCGCTCGTGCACTTCGACTACGCGGGCCGCTCGGGCTTCGCCAACACGTCGACCGCGCAGGTGCCGCGCGCGCTCGGCGACGTCGTCGGCTCGGTGCTCGGGCTGCAGAGCGTCGCACGCGCGCGGCCGCTGCTGCGCATCGGCAACGTGTCGAAGCCGCAGGCGCTCGCGGCCGGCACGGCGACCGGCCACTATCCGAAGGAATTCCCGGGCCTCTACAACGCGACCGGCGTGCCGACCGCAGCCGGTGTCACCGTCGGCATCATCACGATCGGCGGCGTGTCGCAGACGCTGCAGGACCTGAAGCAGTTCACGTCGAGCAACGGTTACGGCACGGTCTCGACGCAGACCGTCAAGACCAACGGCTCGGGCGGCAGCTATACCGACGACCAGGACGGCCAGGGCGAATGGGATCTCGACAGCCAGTCGATCGTCGGCTCGGCCGGCGGCCAGGTCGGCAAGCTCGTGTTCTACATGGCGGACCTCAACGCCAGCGGCAACACGGGGCTCACGCAGGCGTTCAACCGCGCGGTGTCGGACAACACCGCGAAGGTGATCAACGTGTCGCTCGGCTGGTGCGAAACCGACGCAAACGCGGACGGCACGCTCGACGCCGAGGAACAGATCTTCACGACGGCAGCGGCGCAAGGCCAGACCTTCTCGGTGTCGTCGGGCGACGAAGGCGTGTACGAGTGCAACAACCGCGGCTATCCGGACGGCTCGAACTACACGGTATCGTGGCCGGCTTCGTCGCCGCACGTGCTCGCGATCGGCGGCACGACGCTCTACACGTCGTCGTCGGGTGCGTTCTCGAACGAGACGGTGTGGAACGAAGGGCTCGACGACAACGGCAAGCTGTGGGCAACGGGCGGCGGCGTCAGCACGATCCTGCCCGCGCCGTCGTGGCAGTCGGGCAGCAACCGCCAGCTGCCGGACGTGTCGTTCGACGCCGCGCAAAGCACCGGCGCGTACATCTACAACTACGGCCAGTTGCAGCAGATCGGCGGCACGAGCCTCGCCGCGCCGATCTTCACGGGCCTCTGGGCACGTCTGCTCGCAGCGAACGGCACGGGCCTCGGCTTCCCGGCCGGCAATTTCTATGCGGACATTCCGTCGCGTCCGTCGCTCGTGCGCTACGACGTGGTGTCGGGGAACAACGGCTATCAGGGGTATGGCTATAACGCAGGCACCGGCTGGGATTACCCGACCGGCTTCGGCAGCCTGAACATCGCGAACCTCAACCAGCTGATCAAGTCGGGCGGGTTCTAAGCGAAGCCTGAAGGCCGGTGCGCGGCGGCAGGTTGCCGCGCACCGGCTCGTGCCTTGCCCTTGCCTATTCCGCCGCCCGCTCGCCCACGCGCTCGGACGCCGCCGCCACGCCGGCCCGATGCGACGGCGCAAAGAGCCGCAACCCGCTCGCGATACTCGCCGCCCCGGCGAACCCCGCACCAAGCATCAGCGCAAGCGTCGGCCCGTGGCGTCCCGCGATCCCGAACGACAGCGCGACGAGCGCCGCGCCCGTCGCCTGCCCGATCAGCCGCGCGGTCGCGATGATCCCGCTCGCGCCGCCGCTGCGCTCGGGCGGCGCGCTCGACATCAGCGCCTTCAGGTTCGGCGACTGGAAGAAACCGAAGCCCGCGCCGCATAGCATCATCCGCCAGCCGATGTCGATCACGCCCGGCGCCGCCGGCAACGCGGCGAGCGACACCATGCCCGCGCTCAGCAACGCAAGACCGATCGCACCGAGCAGGCCCGGCGGATAACGATCCGACAACCGCCCCGCGATCGGCGCGGCAAGCGCGACGATCGCCGACCACGGCGTCATCAGGAATCCCGTCTCGACCGCGTTGCGATGCAGGACGGTTTCGAAATAGAACGGCAGCGACACGAACGCGAGCCCCTGCGCGGCGAACGCGCACACGGCGGTCAGCGCGGACAGCGTAAACACCGGCCGGCGAAACAGGTCGACCGGCAGCATCGGTGCCGGGTGCCCGGCCTGGCGGCGGATCAACAGCCAGCCGAATGCAAGCGCGCCCGCGGCCGACGCGAATACGATCGAAAGCGGCCCGCGCTGCGCGAATTCGCCGAGCGCGAAGATCAGCGACGCGAACGTGATCACGTTGAACAATGCGGCGACCGGATCGAATGCGTGCTTGCCGCGCGCCGTCTGCGGCAGCGACGGAATCGCCACGGCCAGCGCGAACACGCCGAGCGGCACGTTCACCGCGAACAGCCACGGCCAGGCGGCGACCGACAGGATCAGCGACGCGATGGTCGGCCCCACCGCGAACGACACGCCGACGACGAGCGCGTTGAAGCCGACGCCGCGCCCGAGCCGGTGCGCGGGGAACAGGCCGCGGATCAGCGCGACGTTGACGCTCATGATCGCGCTCGCGCCGAAGCCCTGCACGATCCGCGCGGCCGTCAGCATCGGCAGCGTCGACGCGAGCGAGCAGCCGAGCGACGCGAGCGTGAACACCGCGAGCCCGGCGATATACACGCGCTTGTGGCCGACGATGTCGCCGAGCGACGCGAACGGCAGCAGCGTCGCGACCATCGCGAGCTGGTATGCGTTGATGATCCATACGGACGCGGCCGGCGATGCATGCAGGTCGGCGGCGATCGCGGGCAGCGCGGTGTTCGCGATCGCGGTGTCGAGCGTCGCGAGCGCGACGGCCAGCAGCACGGCGGACATCGCGCGCCAGTTGACGGCCGGCTCATGCGCGCCGGCGGGGGTAGCGAATTCGGACAAGATAACGCTCGGCTGACGAGCGACGCGTGGCGCCGCGTCGCGGATTGGACTCGCGGCGGCGTTCCGGTCGCACCGCACGGAACGCGCGCCGCCGCGCCCCGTATTGTTGCAGAGCCGCATCGAACGTGCAGGCGGCCGCTTCGTCAGTCAGCGAAATGAAAGCAATGCGCGGCCACGCACGACACGTGGCGACTCAGTTGCCGGGGGCAAGCCCGCCCGCTCAGCTCACCGCGCGCCGCGCATTGCGTCCGCGCAGCCATTCGAGCGCAAGCAGCAGGCTCGTCGAGAAGATGATCAGGATCGTGGCGAGCGCGGCGATCGTCGGGCTGATGTTCTCGCGGATGCCCGTGAACATCTGGCGCGGCAGCGTGGTCTGGTCCGCGCCCGCGAGGAACAGCGTGACGACGACCTCGTCGAACGACGTCGCGAACGCGAACAGCGCGCCCGACATCACACCCGGTGCGATCACCGGCAGCGTCACGCGGAAGAAGGTCGACACCGGATTCGCGCCGAGCGACAGGCTCGCGCGCACGAGGTTCTGGTTGAAGCCCTGCAGCGTCGCCGCGACCGTCGTCACGACGAACGGCACGCCAAGCGCCGCGTGCGCGGCGATCAGCCCCGTGTAGGTGTTCGCGAGCCCGAGCGGCGCGAAGAACAGGTACATGCCGACGCCGACCACGACGACGGGCACGATCATCGGCGACAGCAGCACGGCCATCAGCAGCCCCTTGCCGCGGAAGTCGGCCTTCGTGAGACCGATCGCGGCGAGCGTGCCGAGCACTGTCGCGACGACGGTCGCCGACGGCGCGACGATGAAGCTGTTCTTCGCGGCCATCCGCCACTCGTCCGACGCGATCAGGTTCTCGTACCAGCGCATCGAGAAGCCCGGAATCGGATAGACGAGGAACGTGCTCGACGAAAACGACAGCGGCACGATCGCGAGCACCGGCAGGATCAGGTACAGCAGCGTCAGCACGACGAGCAAGCGCAGCGCGACGTACCACGCGCGCTCGACGAACGACATGTGCGGCGCGAACAGCGGCCTGGCGAGTTTCATGGTCGGATTCCCCTTCCCGTTTCGTTGTGCGCGGCGCTCAGCCGAGGCTCACGTTGGTGCGCGTGAAGCGCCCGTACACCGCGTACAGCACCAGCGTCGCCGCGAGCAGCAGCCCGCCGAGTGCGCACGCCATGCCCCAGTTGATCGTCACGTTCGTGAAGTACGCGACGTAGTAGCTGACCATCTGGTCGTTCGGCCCGCCGAGCAGCGCGGGCGTGATGTAGTAGCCGATCGCGAGGATGAACACCAGCAGCGCGCCCGCGCCGACGCCCGGGTAGGTCTGCGGCACGTACACGCGCCAGAACGCGGCGAACGGATGGCTGCCGAGCGATACGGCCGCGCGCTGGTAGGTCGGCGGGATCGACTTCATCACGCTGTAGAGCGGCAGGATCATGAACGGCAGCAGGATGTGCGTCATCGAGATATACACGCCGATGCGATTGAACAGCAGCGTCAGCGGGTGCGAGATCAGCCCGCTGCCGATCAGCGCCGTGTTGATGAGCCCTTCGCTCTGCAGCAGCACGATCCACGCGGCGACGCGCACGAGCACCGACGTCCAGAACGGAATCAGCACAAGGATCATCACGAGGTTGGCACGCCGCTCCGACAGCGTCGAGATCCAGTACGCGAGCGGATAGCCGAGCAGCAGCGCGAACAGCGTGACGGCGACGCCGATCACGAACGTGCGGCCGAAGATCGCCAGATAGATCGACTGGTCCGGATCGGCCTGCACGATGTGGCCGAAGCCGTCCTGCTTGTGGTCGAGCGCGGCGAGCAGGTAGAACGGCGACACGGTGCTGCCGTTCTTCGCGATCGACTGCCAGTACGCGACGTCGCCCCAGCGCGCATCGAGGTCGATCAGTTTCGCGCGCGTCTGCGCGGGCGTCAGTGCCGCATCGCTGTCGCCTTTCAGCGGCATCGCGCGCGCCGTCTTCGCGACGAGCGAGCGATAGCCGGGAATCTCGGTGTTCAGGCGCCGCGCGAGCGCACCCATCGCCTCGCTGTCGGCCACCTTCGTCATGTCGGCCGCGAGCGCGACATACGCGGCGTCGGCCGGCGGTGCCTTGCGGTCCCAGCCCGACAGCGCGGCGACCGTGCCCGGCAACGCGGTCGCGATCTCCGGGTTCTGCACCGCGCGCGTGAGCAGCGTGCCGATCGGCACGACGAAAATCAGCAGCAGGAAAATCGCGAGCGGGGCGACCAGCAACAGCGCCATCGTGCGCTTGCGGGCTTCGGCGGCCTTCAGCTCGCGCTTGAGCGCGGCGGTCGACGGCGAGGAAGACGCGATCGTCATCGTATTCAACGTTTCTCTCCGGCCGGGGACGATCCGGCGGAAGGCCGCGCGACGCGATCGACGCGCCGCGCGGCAGGTTGCATCAGGACACCTTTGAGGATGCCTGACCGGTTACTTCGTCGCCCATGCGGCGAAACGCTGCTCGAGCTCGTCGCTGTGGTCGGTCCAGAAGCCGATGTCTTCGAGCACGGCGTTCTTGCCGTTGGCCGGCGAGTTCGGCAGGTTCGCGAGCGTCTTCGCGTCGAGCGACTTGATCGCCGCGATGTTCGCTGGGCCGTACGCGATGTGCTGCGCATACCCTTGCTGCGGCTTCGGCGTCAGCGTGTACGCGATGTACTGCTCGGCCAGCGCCTTGTTCGGCGAGCCCTTCGGAATCGCCCAGTAGTCGAGGTCGTAGATGCTACCGTTCCACACGACCTTCAGGTTCTTGCCTTCCTTCTGCGCGGCGTCGATGCGGCCGTTGTACGCGGTCGACATCACGACGTCGCCGGCGACGAGGAACTGCGGCGGCTGCGCACCCGCTTCCCACCACTGGATATACGGCTTCAGCTCGTCGAGCTTCTTGAACGCGCGATCCTGGCCGGCCTTCGTGCCGAGCACCTTGTAGACGTCCTTCGGCGCGACGCCGTCGGCCATCAGCGCGAATTCGAGGTTGTAGCGCGCCCCCTTGCGCATGCCGCGCTTGCCGGGGAATTTCTTCACGTTCCAGAAATCGGCCCAGCCGGTCGGGGCCGACTTCAGCTTGTCCGCGTTGTACGACAGCGCCGTCGACCACACGAAGAAGCCGACGCCGCACACCTGCGGCGATTCCGGAATCAGGTCGGACTTCTTCGCGATCTTCGACCAGTCGAGCTTCTCGTACAGCCCTTCGTCGCAGCCGCGATTCAGGTCGCCCGACTCGACTTCGACCACGTCCCAGTTGACGTGCTTCGCCTCGACCATCGCCTTCACTTTCGCCTGCTCGCCGTTGTATTCGACGGCCGTGACCTTGTTGCCGGTCGCCTTCTCGAACGGCTGGTTGAACGCGGCCTTCTGCGCGTCGCCGTTCGCGCCGCCGAAGTTGACGACCGTGAGTTCGGCAGCCGATGCCGATACGCCGACGACGGCGAGCGCGAGTGCCAGCGCGGTACGACGCGCGGTAATGCTTGCTCGGTTCATGGTGGTTCCTCTCCTCTCGTGGTGGAAGTGGGCAGTTGTTGTTGACGACGTACAGCGGAAAATCGGGAAAACCCTGCTCAGGCGAACACGCGCAGGTGTTCGGGTGCGAACGCGAGCGCGACCGGTGCGCCGGGCGAGAACGCGTCGAGCGCGCCGGTGCCGAGCGGCACCTTCACGAAGCACTCGTCCTGGCCCGGCAACGCGCAGCGCATGCGCACGTGATCGCCGAAATAGATGAGGCTGCGCGCCTCGCCGCTCAACCGGTTGGCGGCCGCGCCGTTCGCATGCCCGTTCGCGCCGTGCGGGGCGAGGCTCATGCGTTCGGGGCGGATGCATGCGACGGCCGGCGCGCCCTCGGCCGCATCGCCGATGCGGCGGCCGACGAGCTGCGTGCCGTCGTCGAGCCGGAATTCGCAGAATTCGCCGTCGACGCGCGCGATGGTGCCGCGCAGCCGGTTGCTGTCGCCGATGAAGTTCGCGACGAATTCGTTGCAAGGCGACTCGTACAGGCGGTCGACGGTGTCGAGCTGCTGCACGATGCCCTTGTCGAACACGGCGACGCGATCGGACATCGTCAGCGCCTCGCCCTGGTCGTGCGTCACGTACACGAAGGTCACGCCGAGCTTTTCGTGCAGCGCCTTCAGTTCGTACTGCATGTGCTCGCGCAGCTGCTTGTCGAGCGCGCCGAGCGGCTCGTCCATCAGCACCAGCTTCGGCTCGAACACGAGCGCGCGCGCCAGCGCGATGCGCTGCTGCTGGCCGCCCGACAGTTGCGCCGGGTAACGTTTCGCGAAGCGCTCCATCTGCACCATCTTCAGCGCATGCGCGACGCGTTCTACACGCTCGGCGGCCGGCAGCTTGCGCACGGTCAGCGGATACGCGACGTTCTGCTCGACCGTCAGGTGCGGAAACAGCGCGTAGTTCTGGAACACCATGCCGATGTTGCGCTTGTGCGGCGGCACGTTGTTCAGCAGTTCGCCGTCGAGGCGGATCTCGCCGCCGGTCGGGAATTCGAAGCCGGCCAGCATCATCAGGCAGGTCGTCTTGCCGGAGCCCGAGGGCCCGAGCAGCGTCAGGAATTCCCCGCGGCGGATATCGAGGTCGAGCGATTTGACGACCAGCGTTTCGCCGTCGTAGGTCTTCCGCACGCCGCGAAAGCTGACGATCACATCATCGGACTTCATCGTGGCTGTCCCCTTGCTTCGCGACAATTGATTTTGAGATGCGAGCCACTATACGGTGCCCACGGTTCTACAATAGGGAACCATTTCAATATTACTAGTAGGACCACTTTGGATACCGTGATCCTCGCCGACTGGCTCTCCGCCCGTCTCGACCGTAGCTCGCCCGAGCCGATGTACCGGCAGTTGCTGCAGCTGATGCAGCAGGCCATCCTGACCGGAGAATTGGGGCCAGGAACCAAGCTACCGAGTTCCCGCACGCTCGCGGCCGACCTGTCGATCGCGCGCAATACCGTGCTGCACGTGTACGACCAGCTGACCGCCGAAGGCTACGTGCTGACGACCACCGGCAGCGGCACCTATGTGGCCGACACGCGGCCGGATGCCGCCGCGATCCACGTGCCGGGCGCCGCGCCGCCGCCGTCGAGCGCCGATGCGGCGCCACAGCCGGACGCGCAGGGCGGCCTGTCGATGCGCGGCCGGCAACTGATCGAGCATGCGGGGGTATCGCGACGCCAATGGGGCGCGTTCATGCCGGGCGTGCCGGACGTGTCGGAGTTCCCGAGCCGGACGTGGAGCCGCCTGCAGGCGCGGCTGTGGAAGGAAGCGAACCCCGAGCTGCTGACCTATGCGCCGGGCGGCGGCTACCGGCCGTTGCGGCGCGCGCTCGCCGATTACCTGCGCGTCGCGCGCTCGGTCAAGTGCTCGCCGGACCAGGTGATCATCACGACGGGCATCCACCAGTCGATCGATCTCGCAGTGCGGCTGCTGTCCGACATCGGCGATCGCGCGTGGGTCGAGGAACCGTGCTACTGGGGTGTGCGAAGCGTATTGCAGGCGGCGGGCCTCACGCTGACGCCGGTGCCGGTCGACCAGGAAGGGCTCGACCCGCGCGCCAGCGACATGCAGCATCCGCCCCGGCTCGTGCTCGTCACGCCGTCGCACCAGTACCCGCTCGGGATGGTGATGAGCCTCGCACGGCGCCGGATGCTGCTCGAATACGCGCGGCAGCACCGCTGCTGGATCATCGAGGACGACTACGACAGCGAGTTCCGCTACGGCAGCCGCCCGCTCGCGTCGCTGCAGGGGCTCGACGACGGCGGCCGCGTGATCTACGTCGGCAGCCTCGGCAAGATGCTGTTTCCGGGGCTGCGGATGGGCTACATGGTCGTGCCCGAGCATCTCGTCGACACGTTCCGCACCGGGTTGTCGGAGCTGTACCGCGAGGGCCAGTTGATGCAGCAGGCCGTGCTCGCTGAATTCATCATGGACGGCCACCTGACTTCGCACGTCAGACGGATGCGCACGCTGTACGGCGAGCGCCGGCAGCTGATGATCGACGCGATCCGCGCGCGCTTCGGCGACGCGCTGCCCGTGATGGGCGACGAGGCCGGCCTGCATCTCGTGCTCGGCCTGCCCGACGCCTGCGACGACCGCGCGGTCACGCAGAGCGCGTTCGATGCGGGCGTGATCGTGCGCCCGCTCACCAGCTACTACAGCAACCTCGATACCGCGCGGCGCGGCCTGCTGCTCGGTTATGCATGCGTCGCGCACGAAGGCATCCGGCCGGCATTCGACACGCTCGCGAATACCATCGAGCAACACCTGCCTCGCGATCTCACGCGCGCGGCATAACGACCGTCATGCGCCGTGCCGCCAGCGCCGCGAGCGTTACCGCGCGCTGCCCGCCCCGCGATCGAGCGATGCCGCGCGCACGGCTTCGCCGGGCTTCGTGAACACGCGCTGCCGCAGCGCGGCGATCTGCGCGTCGCGATCCTGCGGCGACAGGCCGGCCGACTCGATCTGTGCACGCTGCGCCGCGTAGTCCGCGTAGCGGCTCTGCCACGATGCGTCGTCCTGCTGCATCTGCGCGACGCGCGCGGCCGCTTCGGGGCCGAGCGTCTGCGTCAGTTGTGCGCGCATCGCATCGGGCGTCGCCCCGCTCTTCTGCAATTGCGCGATCTGGTCGATCGCCGCGCGCTGCCGGTCGACGCGCTGCTGCGCGGCGCGTTCGTCGGCCGGCATCTGCTGTTCGAGCGTCGCGAGCCGTTCGGCCTTCTGCGCATCCGTCAGCGCGGGGTCCTGCGCGATCTTCAGCCGCGCGAGGTCGTAGCGCTGCCGCCATTGCTCCGCACCGAAGAACGGCTGGCTCCAGTCGCCGAGCGTGCGGTACGCGATCGACGCGCGCTGGTCGAGCGCGAGCTGCAATGCACCCAGGTCCGACTTGTCGACCGCGCCGGCATCGCGCAGTTTCGCGAGTGCGTCGAGATACGCGCGATACCGATGCCACACGTCGAGCGCCTCGGCCTGCGCAACGGTACCGTCGAGCTGTGCGGCAATCTCGCGCACGACGAACGCATCGAGCCCGGCCGCACTCAGGTCGCTCTGCGCGGTCAGGCAGTAGTCGAAGAAATCCCGCACCGCGCGCGCCTTCGCCAGATGGCCGCCGGCATC
>NZ_LDVA01000167.1:0-20019 GCF_050768715.1 Burkholderia sp. ZZQ-2
CTTCGCGCCGCCCTGTCCCTCCCGCGCGCGGCCGCCCGGCCGCGCGCGCCTGCGCGCACCGCGCAACCGGCCTCCTCTCGTTTTCCCTTCTGCGTTTACACCATGCGCCAAACGGCCCCGTTGCGGCCCATAATGGCGGCTATACTTTACGGTCGTAAGGTTCACCGTACGCACCAATCCGGTGCGGCGCCGGGCGAACACGGCTCTGCCGCGCATTCCGCGGCATGACACACGAACGACAGGAATCCACGATGGAGAAGCAACCAGACTCGTCTCGCGATACGCAGAATCGCGAACCGCACCTGCGCAGCGTGCGGCTGACGAGCGACTTCAGCCTGCCGAAGCTGTCGGCACTCGAGATCGGCAGCTATGCGGTTGCGATCCTCGCGATGTGGCTCGTGATCGAGCTCAAGTTGCTCGGCGGGCTGCTGGCCGGCCTGCTCGTCTACCAGCTGATCCACACGATCGCCCCCGTGATCGAACGTCACACCACGAGCATGCGCGCGCGCTGGGTCGCCGTCGTGCTGCTGGCCATCGCGATCGTCGGCGCGCTGACGGGCCTGACGATCGGCATCATCGAGCACTTCGAACGCACGGTGCCGAACCTGCAAAGCCTGCTCGACCAGCTGATGCAGATCGTCGAGCAGACCCGCGCGCGCACGCCGGCCTGGATCGCGAACCTGCTGCCCGTCGACGTCGAGCAGATGAAGACGAAGGCCGCCGTGCTGATGCACTCGCACATGGACCAGCTTCAGCAAAGCGGCAAGAGCGTCGCGCGCGGGTTCGGCCACGTGCTGTTCGGGATGATCATCGGCGCGATGATCGCGATCGGCGTCGAGCACGGCAAGGTGCGCCGGCCGCTGTCCACCGCGCTCGTCACGCGCGTGTCGCGCTTCGCCGACGCATTCCGCCGCATCGTGTTCGCGCAGATCAAGATCTCGGCGATCAACGCGGTGTTCACCGGCATCTACCTGCTCGTCGCGCTGCCGATCTTCCACCAGCGGCTGCCGCTGTCGAAAACGCTCGTGCTCGTCACGTTCATCGTCGGCCTGCTGCCCGTGATCGGCAACCTGATCTCGAACACGCTGATCGTCGCCGTGTCGCTGTCGGTCAGCATGGGCACCGCGATCGCGTCGCTTGCATTCCTCGTGGTCATCCACAAGCTCGAATACTTCCTGAACGCGAAGATCATCGGCGGCCAGATCGAGTCGCGCGCGTGGGAGCTGCTGCTCGCGATGCTGATCATGGAAGCCGCGTTCGGGCTGCCCGGCGTGATCGCCGCGCCGATCTTCTACGCGTACCTGAAGCGCGAGTTGTACCTGCTGCGGCTGATCTGAAGCAGCCTGCGCGCTCAGGCAACAAAAAACGCCGCACCCTGTAAAGGGTGCGGCGTTTTTGCTTGTCCGGGCCTGCGCCGGCGAATCAGCGGAACACGACCGTCTTCGTCCCGTTCAGCACGATCCGGTGCTCGACGTGCCACTTCACCGCGCGCGCGAGCGTCACGCACTCGACGTCGCGACCGATCGCGGTCAGCTGGTCGGGCGTCATGCTGTGGTCGAC
Organism: Burkholderia sp. ZZQ-2; assembly: GCF_050768715.1. Lineage (NCBI taxonomy): Bacteria > Pseudomonadati > Pseudomonadota > Betaproteobacteria > Burkholderiales > Burkholderiaceae > Burkholderia > Burkholderia sp. ZZQ-2. The sequence goes on from NZ_LDVA01000167.1 coordinate 1,561, forward strand.
CCGCTCGACTTCCTGCTCGATGATCGGGCCTTCGTCGAGATCGGTCGTCACGTAGTGCGCGGTCGCGCCGATCAGCTTCACGCCGCGATCGAACGCCTGGTAATAAGGCTTCGCCCCCTTGAAGCTCGGCAGGAACGAATGGTGGATGTTGATCGCGCGCCCGGCGAGCTGTTCGCACATGTTCGGCGACAGGATCTGCATGTAGCGCGCGAGCACGACGAGATCGGCCTGGTGCTCGTCGATCACTTCCAGCACGCGCGCTTCCTGCGCGGCCTTCGCGGCATCGGACGAGCCGCCGATCAGCGGAAAGTGATGGAACGGGATGTTGTAGCTCGCGGCGAGCTGGTAGAACTCCTTGTGGTTCGACACGATCGCCGGGATCTCGATCGGCAGCTGGCCGGTGCGATAGCGGAACAGCAGGTCGTTCAGGCAGTGGCCGATCTTCGACACCATGATCACGACGCGCGGCTTCACGGCCGCGTCATGCAGTTCCCAGCGCATCGAGAACTGCTCGGCGAGCGGCGCGAATTCCTTGCGAAGCGTGTCGAGCGCCGTCGCGGCATCCGCGCCGCCGCCGTCCTGCTCGAAGTGCACGCGCATGAAGAATTCGCTGGTGCGGCTGTCGCCGAACTGCGCCGAATCGAGGATGTTGTTGCTGCGCTCGAACAGGAAGCCCGAGACCGCATGGACGATGCCGTGCCGGTCGGGGCACGACAGTTTCAAGATAAAGCTGTGATCGGTCGGCATGACCGCTACTCCCTTCGTTTCCGTATTCGTCAAATTGCCCGTTCGCGCCGCCGGACTGCGTGCGCGGCACGCGTCACGCGGCCGGTGCGAACAGGGCGTCGATGCCCGCCGCGTCGGCCGCCGGGATCCAGCGGTGGCGCAGCAGCGTGTCGAGCGTCGCGAGGCTCGCATCCATCGTCGCGCGGCCGGCGCGCAGCCAGCCGATCACCTCGGGCACGCCGGCCAGCAGGTGCTCGGCCACTTCGCCGTCCTGGTTGCGCGGCGCGAAGTCGCGCGGCAGCGGCAGGTCGTACACGAAGATCAGTTCGGACTGCGTGCCTTCCGGCAGCGAGCACAGCACCTGCACCGCGCGGCCCGCGATCGCGCGCGCGGCCAGTTCGGCGGGAATGCCGGCTTCTTCCCAGCATTCCTTCGCGAGCGTCTCGTGAACGCCCAGGCCCCAGCCGATCCCGCCCGCGACGACGTTGTCGAGCATGCCGGGGTCGGTTGCCTTGGTCTCGCTGCGGCGGCCGAGCCACATCTGCGGGGCGGCCGCGGCGGGCGGCTCGCCCGGCGCAACCGCATATTCTACGATGCCGTTCAGATGCACCGCGTAAGTCTGCGTGCCGAAAAAGCGCGACGCGGCGCGCTCGATGTACGCGAGCGGCGGATCGTCGAAGCGGTTGCGGATCGCGTAGATCTCGTCGCGCCAGCCGGGAATCGCGCCATCGGCCGCGAGCGCGCCGATGGCGCTCGCCAGCGCCATGCTGCGTGCGTCGACCGAGTCGTAGCGCGACGACAGCACGACGCGCTCGTCGGTCAGCTCGAACACGTCGGGCCAGCGGGCGAGCATCGCGACATCCTGGCGGCGCACCCAGCCGACCGCCTGGCCGGCCATCTCGAAACGCAGGTGCGCGGCCGGATCGAAACGGCGCGCGGCCGCAATGCACGGAAACGTCATCGTCGTCAGTCCTTCAGCGCCACGCGGATGCCGATCGCGATGAACGTCGCGCCGGCGATCCGGTCGAGCCAGACGCCAGCCTTCGGGCGGCGCTTCAGCCACGCGCCGATCATGCCCGCGCCGACGCCGAACAGCGAGAAAACCACGGCCGTCTGCAGCATGAACAGCGCGCCGAGTTCGAACATCTGCAGCGTCACGCCCTGCCCGCCGTGCGGATCGACGAACTGCGGCAGGAACACGACGAAGAACAGCGTGACCTTCGGGTTCATCAGGTTGCCGATCACGCTCTGCCGGAAGATCGTGCCGAGCGGCTGCGGCGGGCGCTCGTGCGCGTTCGCGAGGCCCTGGCTGCGCAGCGCCTTGATGCCGATCCACACGAGGTACGCGGCGCCCGCGAGCTTCAGGATCTCGAACGCGACCGGCGACGAACGCAGCACGGCCGCGACGCCGAGCGCCGCGAGCGTCGTGTGGAACAGGATCCCGGCGGTGAAGCCGAGCGCGGCGACGAAACCGGCCGCGCGGCCCTGCGAGATGCCGCGTGCGAGCACCTGCAGGTTGTCGGGACCCGGCGCGAACGTAATCGCGATCGACGTGGCGAGAAACAGCATGAAGTTGGGCATCGAGACCTCGCTGTGTGACGTGGAATCAGGCGTGCCGGCGCTCAGTGGCCGGCGAATTCGGTGACGGTATAAACCGGCAATCCCGCGTTGCGCAGCAGCGCCGAGCCGCCGAGATCGGGCAGGTCGATGATCGCCGCGCCTTCGACGACCTCCGCGCCGAGCCGCTGCAGCAGGTTGCGCCCCGCCATCATCGTGCCGCCGGTCGCGATCAGGTCGTCCATGATGATCACGCGGTCGCCGGGGCGGCACGCGTCTTCATGGATCTCGACCGTCGCGCTGCCGTATTCGAGGTCGTACGATTCCGAGCGCGTCTTGTACGGCAGCTTGCCGACCTTGCGGATCGGCACGAAGCCGACGCTCAGCTCGTACGCGACGATCGGCGCGATGATGAAGCCGCGCGCGTCGAGGCCCGCGACGTAGTCGAGCTTCGCATCGACATAACGCTCGACGAACAGGTCGACGAGGATGCGCAACGCCTTCGGGCTCTGCAGCAGCGTCGTAATGTCGCGGAACATCACGCCCGGCTGCGGCCAGTCGGGCACCGTGCGGATCTGGCTGTGGATGAAGGCGACCGGATCGAGCGGTGCGCCCGACGACGAATGCGGCATGAAACTCTCCGAAAAAAACGGTGCGCGAAGATCGGGCACCGTTTCGAATAAATACGGGTCAGGTTATCAATCCATGCGCGGCTCAGGCTGCCGCGGCCGGCGGATCGCGCCGATGGCGCGACAGCCGCTCCTCCGCGAGCGCGAGTGCCTCGGGCAGCCCGCGCAGCACGACGATGTCGCTCGCGCGCAGCTTGGTCTGCGGATCGGGTTCGACGCCGCGGATGCCGTGCCGGCGGATCGCCGTGACTTCGAGCCCGAGTACATACAGCCCGAGTTCTTCCAGCGAACGCCCGACCGCGTCCGCGCGCGCATCGACCGGCACCGATTGTAGCCGCACCTGCTCGTGGTCGTCGTCGTCCGCATCGTCCGCGCCGCGGAAATAGCCGCGCAGCAGGCTGTAGCGCTCGTCGCGCATTTCCTCGACGCGCCGCACGACCTTGCGCATCGGCACGCCCACCAGCACCAGCGTGTGCGACGCGAGCATCAGGCTGCCCTCGACGATCTCCGGAATCACCTCGGTCGCGCCGGCCGCGAGCAGCTTCTCGAGATCGGCATCGTCGACGGTGCGCACGATCGCGGGCAGCGTCGGCTCGAGTTCGTGTACGTGGTGAAGCACGCGCAGCGCGGACGGCGTGTTCGCATAGGTAATCGCCACCGCCGCCGCGCGATGGATACCGGCCGCGAGCAGCGACTCGCGGCGCGCTGCGTCGCCGAACACGACCGATTCGCCGGCCGTCGCGGCCGCGCTCACGCGATCGGGGTCGAGGTCGAGCGCGACGTACGAAATGCCTTCCTGTTCGAGCATCCGCGCCAGGTTCTGGCCCGCGCGGCCATAGCCGCAGATGATCACGTGGCCGCGCTGCTTGAGGCTTTGCGTCGCGATCCGCGTCATCTGCAGCGACTGCTGCATCCATTCCGTAGACGAAAGCCGCATCACGATCCGGTCGGCGTTCTGGATCAGGAACGGCGCGGCGAGCATCGACAGCAGCATCGACGCGAGGATCGCCTGCAGCAGCGTCGAATCGACGAGATGCCGGTCGAGGATCAGGTTCAGCAGCACGAAGCCGAATTCCCCGGCCTGCGCGAGCCCGATGCCGGTGCGCATCGCGACACCCGGCGTCGCGCCGAACAGCCGTGCGAGCCCGGCGATCATCGTCCCCTTGAACAGGATCTGCCCGACGAAGAAACCGAGCACGAGGAACGGGTGCTCCCAGATCACGCGCGGATCGAGCAGCATCCCCGTCGTCACGAAGAACAGGCCGAGCAGCACGTCGCGGAACGGCTTGATGTCCTCTTCCACCTGATGGCGGAACGGCGTCTCGGAAATGAGCATCCCCGCGATGAACGCGCCGAGCGCGAGCGACAGGCCGAAGCGGTCGGTGATGAACGCGGCGCCGAGCGTGACGAGCAGCAGGTTCAGCACGAACAGCTCCTGCGAGCGGCGCCGCGCGACGACGTTGAGCCAGCGCGTCATGAAACGCTGGCCGATGACCAGCAGCAGCGTGAGCGCGATCACGATCTTGACGGCCGCGAAGCCGAGCGTGAGCGCGAGGTCCTTCGACGATTCGGCGCCGAACGCGGCGATCACGATCAGCAGCGGCACCACCGCGAGATCCTGGAACAGCAGCACGCCGAAGATGTTGCGGCCGTGTTCGGTCTCGATCTCGAGCCGCTCGGCGAGCATTTTCGACACGATCGCCGTCGACGACATCGCGAGCGCGCCGCCGAGCGCGATGCTGCCCTGCCACGTGATGTGTACCCAGTGCTCGAACAGCATGCCGAGCACGAGCGCGAGCACGAGTGTCGCGACGACCTGCAGCAGTCCGAGCCCGAACACGAGCCGCTGCATCGCCCTCAGCTTCGCCAGCGAGAACTCGAGGCCGATCGAAAACATCAGGAACACCACGCCGAATTCCGCGAGATGCTCCGCGCGCTCGAGGTCGGCCGCGATGCCGAAGGCGTGCGGGCCGACCAGGATGCCGACGGTCAGGTAGCCGAGCATCGGCGGCAGGTTCAGCGAGCGGAATACGACGACGCCCACCACCGATGCCAGCAGCAGCAGGAGCGTCATTTCGAGCGGGGAAATCACGGGCAAAGCGTCCTCGTTCGTCGGGGCCACGGGAAAGCGGGCGCGGCAGGGTGGCGGTGGACAGGCGACATCGGACGAGTCCGAAGGCCCGGCGCGGCGAACAAACGCCTTTGCTATACTCCGCGCATGATAGCGAAAATCAATGATGATCGGGCGCTCGCGCTCGCCCGCGACGTGCTCGACATCGAGGCGGACGCCGTGCGCGCGCTGCGCGACCAGCTCGACGGCGGCTTCGTCCAGGCCGTCGCGCTGCTGCTCGGCTGCCGCGGCCGCGTGGTGGTGTCCGGGATCGGCAAATCGGGGCATATCGCCCGCAAGATCGCGGCCACGCTGGCCAGCACCGGCACGCCGGCCTTCTTCGTCCACCCCGCCGAGGCCAGCCACGGCGACCTCGGGATGGTCACCTCCGACGACGTCTTCATCGGCATCTCCTATTCCGGCGAATCGGAAGAACTCGTCGCGATCCTGCCGCTCGTGAAGCGGATCGGCGCGAAACTGATCGCGATCACGGGCCGCGCGGGATCGAGCCTCGGCACGCTCGCCGACGTGAACCTGAACGCCGCGGTCTCGAAAGAGGCCTGCCCGCTGAACCTCGCGCCCACCGCGAGCACGACCGCCGCGCTCGCGCTCGGCGACGCGCTCGCCGTTGCGGTGCTCGACGCGCGCGGCTTCGGTTCGGAAGATTTCGCGCGCTCGCACCCGGGCGGCGCGCTCGGCCGGCGCCTGCTCACCTACGTGCGCGACGTGATGCGCTCGGGTGACGACGTCCCGTCCGTCGGGCTCGACGCGACGCTGTCGGACGCGCTGTTCCAGATCACCGCGAAGCGCCTCGGCATGACCGCCGTGGTCGACGCCGACGGCAAGGTCGCCGGCATCTTCACCGACGGCGACCTGCGCCGCGTGCTCGCGCGCGACGGCGACTTCCGCACGTTGTCGATCACCGACGTGATGACGCGCGACCCGCGCACGATCGCACCGGATCACCTGGCGGTCGAGGCCGTGGAACTGATGGAGCGCCACCGGATCAACCAGATGCTGGTGGTCGATGCCGACGGCGTGCTGATCGGCGCGCTGAACATGCACGACCTGTTTTCGAAGAAGGTGATCTGATGAGCGCAGCGCTGACTGCGGCCGAACGCGCGAGCCGCGTGAAGCTGATGATTTTCGACGTCGACGGCGTGCTGACCGACGGCGGCCTGCTGTTTACGGCGGCCGGCGACACGATGAAGTCGTTCAATTCCCTCGACGGCCACGGCGTGAAGCTGCTCGGCGAAGCCGGCATCGCAACCGCGATCATCACGGGCCGCCGCTCGGAAATCGTCGCGGCACGCGCGAAGGAAATGAAGATCGCGCACCTGTTCCAGGGCGTCGAGAACAAGCTTGCCGTGTTCGCCGATCTCATCGCATCGCTCGGCCTCGCCGCCGACCAATGCGGCTACATGGGCGACGACTGGCCCGACCTGCCCGTGATGCTGCGCTGCGGCTTCGCGACTGCCCCCGCGAATGCGCACCCCGAGGTGATCGCCCGCGCGCACTGGGTGGCCGAGGCCCGCGGCGGCCACGGCGCCGTACGCGAAGTCTGCGACGCGATCCTGCGCGCGCAGCGCCGCTACGACGCGCTGCTCGCGGCCGCCTGCGGAGCCTGACGGATGAACACGCATTTCCGCTGGACCCAGCTGCTGCCGCTCGTCGCGGTCGCCGCACTCGCGGGCATCACCTGGTGGCTGCTGCAGGCCACGCTGCCGCCGCCCGGCGAGGGCACCGCGCAGCCGAAGCGCCATACGCCCGACTATTTCGCGGACAACTTCTCGGTCACCGAGCTCGACCAGTCCGGCACGACCCAGTACCGGCTGACGGCCGCGAAGCTGATCCACTACGAAGACACCGAAAACAGCGACCTGACCGATCCGGCCATGCGCGCGTTCCAGCCCGGCAAGCCGGTCGTGACGACCACCGCGAAGCGCGGCATCGTCAACGGCGACGTGTCGATCGTCGACTTGTACGACGACGCGCGCATCCTGCGCGCGGCCGGCGGCGGCGATCCGCAGATGCAGGCCGATTCCCAGCATTTCCGGATCTTCGTCAATGACGATGTGATCCAGACCGAAAAGCCGGTTAAACTTCAGCGCGGCCTGTCGCTCGTCAACGCGACCGACGGCATGAAGTACAACAACGTCACCCGGGTCATCGAGCTTTACGGCAACGTGCGCGGCACGATCGCCGCGGCGGACACGTCCGGCGGCTCGAAAGGTCAACCCAAGTGACGCATCCCTCACGTGACTGCATGAACGAACCGTTCCCTCGACAGAATTCCGGCGGCGCTGCGCGCGCCGTCCGCGCCGCGCTTGCCGCGGCGCTCGTGGCGCTCCCGCTGGCCGGGCTGGCGCCGCTCGCCCATGCCGAGAAGGCCGACCAGAACAAGCCGATCAACGTCGAGGCCGACAACCTGACCTATGACGACCTGAAGCAGGTCACGGTCGCGACCGGCAACGTCGTGATCACGAAGGGCACGATCATCATCAAGGGCGATCGCGTCGAAGTGCGCCAGGACCCGGAGGGCTATCAGTACGCCACCTCGTTCGGCAGCGGCAAGAAGCACGCGACGTTCCGCCAGAAGCGCGAAGGCCTCGACGAGTACATCGACGGCGACGCCGAGCGCATCGACTACGACGGCAAGCAGGATCTGACCACGCTGACCACCGCCGCGACCGTGCGCCGCCTGCAGGGCACGTCGACCGTCGCCGATACCGTGCACGGCAGCGTGATCACGTACGACGGCCAGCGCGATTTCTACACCGCGAAGGGCGGCAAGGACGTCGCCGCGCCGGGCAACCCGAACGGCCGCGTGCGCGCGATGCTGTCGCCGAAGAACGGCGGCCCCGCGCCGCTGAACGGCGCGCCGGCGAAGCTGTCGCCGTCGACCACGATCCAGGGGGCGCCGGGCCAATGAACGCACTACCGAACCGCCAGCCGGCCGGCACCACGAGCTCGCTCGTGGTCCGCAACCTGAAGAAGCGCTACGGCTCGCGCACGGTCGTCAAGGACGTGTCGCTCGACGTGAAGAGCGGCGAAGTCGTCGGCCTGCTCGGCCCGAACGGTGCCGGCAAGACCACGTCGTTCTACATGATCGTCGGCCTCGTGCCGCTCGACGCGGGCGAGATCTCGCTGAACGGCAGCTCGATCAGCCTGCTGCCGATCCACAAGCGCGCATCGCTCGGCCTGTCGTACCTGCCGCAGGAAGCGTCGGTGTTCCGCAAGCTGACCGTCGAGGAAAACATCCGCGCGGTGCTCGAGTTGCAGCACGGCGAAGACGGCAAGCGGCTGTCGAAGGACGCGATCGCGTCGCGCACCGAAGCGCTGCTCGACGAGCTGCAGATCGGCCACCTGCGCGAGAACCCCGCGCTGTCGCTGTCGGGCGGCGAGCGGCGCCGGGTCGAAATCGCGCGCGCGCTCGCGACCAACCCGAACTTCATCCTGCTCGACGAACCGTTCGCCGGCGTCGACCCGATCGCGGTGCTCGAGATCCAGAAGATCGTCAAGTTCCTGAAGCAGCGCAACATCGGCGTGCTGATTACCGATCACAACGTCCGCGAAACGCTCGGCATCTGCGACCACGCATACATCATCAGCGACGGTTCGGTGCTCGCCGCCGGTGCGCCGAGCGAAATCATCGAAAACGAAAGCGTGCGCCGCGTGTACCTCGGCGAACACTTCCGGATGTAACTCCCCTTCGTGGCTGGCTGCACCCCGCCCGGCATCGCCGCGCGGGGCCGCGTCCTGCTTTGCAACCACGCCCGCGGCCGTGCCCGCGGCCGGGCGGCGCGCCGCGCGTAATCGCGGATGGCTCAACGCGCCTGGGTCGTGGCAAACTGCCGGTATGACTCCCTCCTTGCCATGAAAGCCAGCCTTCAACTCCGCCTGTCGCAACATCTGGCGCTGACGCCCCAGCTACAGCAGTCGATCCGGCTCCTGCAGTTGTCGACGCTCGAATTGCAGCAGGAAGTCGCGATGGCCGTCGCGCAGAACCCGCTGCTCGAGAACGACGACGAATGGATAGCGAGCCCGCTGCGTGTCGCAGCGGACGGATCGTTGATCGCGCAGACGCCTCCCGCCCAGAACACCGAGCCCGCTGCGACAAACAGCAGCAGTTCGTCGAGCGAGCGCGCCGAGCGCGACGAACCGGCGGGCGCGGACGAATACGACGGTTACGCGTCCGGCGACGGCAACGACGGCCCGCAGTGGAATCTCGACGAATTCGGCCGCGCGAGCGGCGCATCCGACGACGACGACCTCCCGCCGCTGCAGGTGCAGGAAGCGGCGACGTCGCTGCGCGACCACCTGTCCGCGCAGTTGCGCGTCACGCAGGCCAGCCCGCGCGATCGCGCGCTCGTGATGTTCCTGATCGAATCGCTCGACGACGACGGCTACCTGACCGCCACGCTCGACGAAGTGCTCGCCGACCTGCCGCCCGAGCTGGAAATCGACTGCGACGAACTGAACGCGGCGCTCGCGCTGCTGCACAGCTTCGACCCGGCCGGGGTCGGCGCCCGCTCGGCATCCGAATGCCTGAAGCTGCAGTTGCTGCGCCTCGATCCGTCCCCGACACGCACGCTCGCACTCGAGATCGTGTCGCAGCATCTCGAACTGCTCGCCGCCCGCGACTTCACGCGGCTGCGCAAGCACCTGAAGGCGAGCGACGACGCGCTGCGCGACGCGCACACGCTGATCCGCTCGCTGGAGCCGTTCCCCGGCGCCGCATACGGCAAGGCCGAGGCCGACTACGTCGTGCCCGACATCATTGTGAAGAAGGCCGGCCAGGGATGGCTCGCGGAGCTCAATCCGGAGGTCGTGCCGCGCCTGCGGATCAACAACCTCTACGCGAACATCCTGCGCAACAGCCGCGGCGATCCGTCGGCCGGTTCGCTCAAGCAGCAGCTCCAGGAAGCACGCTGGCTGATCAAGAACATCCAGCAGCGATTCGACACGATCCTGCGTGTCGCGCAGGCGATTGTCGAGCGTCAAAAGAACTTCTTTGCGCACGGTGAAATTGCCATGCGCCCCTTGGTTTTGCGGGAAATAGCTGATACGCTGGGCCTACACGAGTCGACTGTCAGCCGTGTGACAACCGGGAAGTACATGCTGACCCCGTTCGGGACGCTTGAATTTAAGTACTTCTTCGGATCTCACGTCTCGACCGACACCGGTGGCGCCGCGTCGTCGACCGCCATCCGAGCCCTCATCAAGCAACTGATAGGAGCTGAAGACCCAAAATCGCCACTTTCGGACAGCCGCATTGCCGAGCTGCTGGCAGAACAGGGGTTCGTGGTCGCGCGCCGCACGGTTGCGAAGTATCGCGAAGCCCTCAAGATCCCGGCAGTGAATCTGCGCAAGTCTCTTTAAGCCTGCTGCCTGCCCGGCGGCAGGCGTGTTCCGGCCACCGCGCACACGGGGAACAGGCCGGGCGACCTGTCCGCGATACGCCGCCTCGTGCGGCACGGGCAAGTCGACCGGAGCGCCGCCTCGATGCGGCCGGGTGGTCACTCGCTTGGAGAAGCACTATGAACCTGAAGATCAGTGGACATCATCTCGAAGTCACGCCTGCAATTCGCGAATACGTGATCACCAAGCTGGACCGGGTGCTACGGCATAGCGATCAGGTGATCGATGGCACTGTGATCCTCTCGGTCGACAATCACAAGGAAAAGGACAAGCAGCAGCGCGCGGAAATCAATCTGCACCTGAAGGGCAAGGACATCTTCGTCGAAAGCGCGAACGGTAACCTGTATGCGGCGATCGACCTGCTGATCGACAAGCTGGACCGTCAGGTCGTCAAGCACATGGAGCGCCTGCAAACGCACGCGCACGACCCGATCAAGCTTCAACCGTCGATCGACCAGATCGAACTGCCGCCGCAGTAACCTTCACCGCAACACACACGTCGCCCGGCTCGCCGGGCGTTTTTTTTGCGACTCCTCGCGGTGGTGCAACCGGTCCGTCCACGCTGCGCCACGCACGCAGCTGTGCTCTATAATGTTCCGGTTATCGCCGGGGGGCGCTGGATGCGGTAGCTGCCTTGCAGATTGCCGATGCAGAACGCCTTGATATCGCCGAACATGGATGATCAGTCTGCCGCCGCAAGGAGACCCCAGGCCGCCCAATCGCCTGCCAACATGAATCGCCTAGCCAAAATCCTGCCCATAGAGAACGTCGTCATCGACCTCTCAGTCACCAGCAAGAAACGCGTGTTCGAACAAGCCGGGCTGATGTTCGAGAATCAGAACGGCATCGCCCGCAGCACCGTCACGGACAACCTGTTCGCGCGCGAGCGCCTCGGCTCGACCGGGCTCGGCGAAGGCGTCGCGATTCCGCACGGGCGCATCAAGGGTCTCAAGCACCCGCTCGCCGCGTTCGTCCGGCTCGCCGATGCGATCCCGTTCGAAGCCCCCGACGGCCAGCCGGTCGGCCTCCTGATCTTCCTGCTCGTGCCCGAGCAAGCCACCCAGCAACACCTCGAGATCCTGTCGGAAATCGCGCAACTGCTGTCCGATCGCGACGCGCGCGAGCGTCTGCACAACGAAACGGACATCGCCGAGTTGCATCGCCTGCTCACTCAGTGGCAACCTTGAGTTGATCCGGGCGGATTATTTTCCCGTACGAGGCGGCGCACGCCGCCGTCCAGGGCCGCCCGGCGCCGGCCCGGCATGGCGACGTCCGTCGCCGCGCGCATGCACCGGCCCATTGGAGTGACGGAGCAGTCATGGATACGTCCAGCATCAACGCCCAGAGCATCTTCGACGACAACGCGGCCACGCTGAAACTGAGCTGGCTGACGGGGCATGAAGGCTGGGAACGCGGCTTTTCGGCCGACACCGTCGGCAATGCAACCTCGAGCGCCGACCTCGTCGGCCACCTGAACCTGATCCACCCGAACCGGATCCAGGTGCTCGGCGAAGCCGAAATCGACTACTACCAGCGGCAGACCGACGAAGACCGTTCGCGCCACATGGCCGAGCTGATCGCCCTCGAACCGCCGTTCCTCGTCGTCGCGGGCGGCGCCGCCGCCCCGCCCGAACTCGTGCTGCGCTGTACGCGCTCGTCGACCCCGCTGTTCACGACGCCGATGTCGGCCGCCGCGGTGATCGACAGCCTGCGACTCTACATGTCGCGGATCCTCGCGCCGCGTGCGACGCTGCACGGCGTGTTCATCGACATCCTCGGGATGGGCGTGCTGCTGACCGGCGATTCGGGCCTCGGCAAGAGCGAACTCGGCCTCGAGCTGATCAGCCGCGGCCACGGCCTCGTCGCCGACGACGCGGTCGATTTCGTCCGACTTGGCCCCGATTTCGTCGAAGGGCGCTGCCCGCCGCTGCTGCAGAACCTGCTCGAAGTGCGCGGCCTCGGCCTGCTCGACATCAAGACGATCTTCGGTGAAACCGCCGTGCGGCGGAAAATGAAGCTGAAGCTGATCGTCCAGCTCGTGCGGCGCCCCGACGGCGAATTCCAGCGCCTGCCGCTCGAAAGCCAGACCGTCGACGTGCTCGGCTTGCCGATCAGCAAGGTCACGATCCAGGTTGCAGCCGGCCGCAACCTCGCGGTGCTCGTCGAGGCGGCCGTCCGGAACACGATCCTGCAGTTGCGCGGAATCGACACGTTGCGCGATTTCATGGATCGGCAACGACTCGCGATGCAAGATCCCGACAGTCAATTCCCCGGCAAACTGGTGTAACCCGCACGCGCCGGCCACGCAACGCCGACGCGTCGAGCCGGTGCTATGATGAAACGTCAGGATTCTCTGCTTCCCATGCGCATCGTCCTCATCACCGGCATCTCCGGCTCAGGCAAGTCCGTCGCGCTGAACGCGCTCGAAGACGCAGGCTATTACTGCGTCGACAACCTGCCGCCGCACGTGCTCCCCGAACTTGCCCGCTACCTCGCGGAGGATGGCCAGCACCGGCTCGCGGTCGCGATCGACGCGCGCTCGAGCGCATCGCTCGACGAAATGCCCGGCCTGATTCGCGAGCTGTCGCGCGAGCACGACGTGCGCGTGCTGTTCCTCAACGCGAGCACCCAGTCGCTGATCCAGCGCTTCTCCGAAACGCGCCGCCGTCATCCGCTGTCCGGCTCGCTGTCGCATGATGCGGACGTCGGCCTGCTGTCGTCGCTCGAGGAAGCGATCGAACGCGAACGCCACCTCGTCGCGCCGCTCGCCGAATTCGGCCACCAGATCGACACGAGCACGCTGCGCGCGAACGCGCTGCGTACGTGGGTCAAGCGCTTCATCGAGCAGAAGAACAACGACCTGATGGTGATGTTCGAATCATTCGGTTTCAAGCGCGGCGTGCCGCTCGACGCCGACCTGATGTTCGACGTGCGCGCGCTGCCGAACCCGTACTACGACCACGAGTTGCGCCCGCTCACCGGGCTCGACCAACCGGTCATCGCCTTTCTCGACGCACTGCCGATCGTCCACCAGATGATCGACGACATCCATGCGTTCCTGATGAAATGGCTGCCGCACTTCCGCGATGACAACCGCAGCTACCTGACCGTCGCCATCGGCTGCACGGGCGGGCAGCATCGTTCGGTGTTCATCGCGGAAACGCTTGCCGCGCGCCTTGCGCGCGAGGCGAACGTGATCGTGCGGCATCGTGACGCGCCAGTGGATGTCGACGCGTCGTCGCGGCTCGTCTCCGAGGTCGACCGACCCTAGCGACGCACGCCCCAACGCCCGCGCGCCATGTCCTCCCTATCGACCACCCTGATCGACCTGCCGCTGTTTCCGCTGCACACGGTGCTGTTTCCGGGGGGGCTGCTCCCGCTCAAGGTGTTCGAGGCGCGCTATCTCGACATGTCCCGCGCGTGCCTGCGCGACAACGCGCCGTTCGGCGTGTGCCTGCTGAAGAGCGGGCCCGAAGTCGCACAGGACGGCGCCGTGTCGGTGCCCGAGACCATCGGCTGCATGGCGCGCATCACCGAGTGCGATACCGGCGAATTCGGCATGCTTTATCTGCAGGCCGTCGGCACGCAGCGTTTCGAGCTGCTGTCGTATCGCGTCGAAGGCAACGGGCTGCTGGTCGGCATCGCTGAACCGCTGCCCGACGACATCCCGCTCGAAGGCGAGCAGGCGCTCGCTCAATTCGGCTCGTGCGCCGAGGTGCTCGAGCGCATCATCAACGCGCTGAAGAAGTCCGATCCGGAGAAAATGCCGTTCGGCGAACCGTTCCGCCTCGACGATCCGAGCTGGGTGTCGAACCGCCTCGCGGAACTGCTGCCGCTCGACCTGCGCGCGCGGCAGAAGCTGATGGAGTTTCCGGACGTCGGCGCGCGCATCGATGCCGTGCACCACGTACTCGACCGGCACGGCTGGCTGTAACTACCGCGGCCGATTCCGTCGCGCGTCGCACCCGCCGGAAGATCTTTCCCGCAAGCGGTATCCCGGCGTTCCCGAACGCGGCCCGCGCCGCGCCCTTCCCGTTCGTTACAACAACGGCCCGCTCAGCGCATCGAGCAGCTTGCGCACGGGCGCCGGCACGCCGTACGCGTCGAGCCTGCTCAGCGGGACCCACGCGGTATCCGCATCCCGCGCCCCCGAAGGCAGGCCGCCACCGTCGGCCATGTCGCTCAGCCGAGGCTCGATCTCGAGCCGGAAATGCGTAAACGTGTGCGTGAGCGGCGCGAGCGGCACCGTGCCGCCGCCGCCGAAGCCGCGCGCGAGTTCCGCGAGCGCGGCGTCGCCGTCCGCTTGCGGCAGGCTCCACAGCCCGCCCCAGATGCCGGTCGGCGGCCGGCGCTCGAGCAGCACGGCATCACCGTCGCGCAGCACGAGCATCCAGGTCTTGCGTGTCGGCACCGCCTTCTTCGGCCGCGCGGCCGGCAGCTCGCGCTGGCGGCCCGTCGATTGCGCAACGCAATCGCCCGCGAACGGGCAACGCGCGCAATCGGGCTTGCCGCGCACGCACAGCGTCGCACCGAGATCCATCAGCCCCTGCGTGTACGCGCTCACGTCGGCCGCATTCGCGGCGTCGGGCAACAGCGATTCGGCGAGCGCCCACATGTCGTTCTCGACACGCTTCTCGCCCGGAAAGCCCTCGACGCCGAAAACCCGCGCAAGCACGCGCTTCACGTTGCCGTCGAGGATCGTCGCGCGCGCGCCGTACGCGAACGACGCGATCGCCGCGGCCGTCGAACGGCCGATGCCCGGCAGTTCGGCCAACGCGTCGGGCGTCGCCGGAAACGCGCCGCCGTGCTCGGCGACGACGGCCTGCGCGCAGCGGTGCAGATTGCGCGCGCGCGAGTAGTAACCGAGCCCCGCCCACAGCGCCATCACGTCGTCGGTCGGCGCGGCCGCGAGCGCGGCGACGTCCGGGTAGCGTTCGAGAAAGCGCGTGTAATACGGGATGACGGTCGATACCTGCGTCTGCTGCAGCATGATTTCCGACAGCCAGATCCGGTACGGATCTCGCGTGTTCTGCCACGGCAGGTCGTGGCGGCCATGCTCGCGCTGCCATGCGACCAGGCGCGTGGCGAACGTGCGATGCAGCGGCGTGACGGGGAATGGAGCGGGGGCGATGCGGGGCGGCTTCAAGTTATCTGATCGGGGAAAAAGGTTTCAACGCCGAGGTTTCAACGCTGGCAGGTCGGGCAAAAATAAGTCGACCGTTGGCCCTGCACGATCTGGCGAATCGGTGTGCCGCATACGCGGCAGGGTTGGCCGGCACGGTCGTAGACGAAGCAGTCGAGCTGGAAATAGCCGCTTTCGCCGTTGCTGCCGACAAAATCGCGCAACGTGCTGCCGCCACGCTCGATCGCGTCGGCGAGTGTCGCGCGCACCGCGTCGGCCAGCCGCTCGTAGCGCGGCAGCGAGACCTTGCCGGCGGCCGTCGTCGGCCGGATGCCCGCGCGAAACAGGCTCTCCGACGCATAGATGTTGCCGACGCCGACGACCATGTCGCCCGCGAGCAGCGCCTGCTTGACCGAAACGGTGCGGCCGCGCGTGCGCGCGTGCAGCAGCGCGCCGGTAAACGCCGGCGAGAACGGCTCGACGCCGAGGCTCGCGAGCAGCGGATGTGCATGCACGTCGCCTGCTTCGCGCGGGTGCCACAGCACCGCGCCGAAGCGGCGCGGATCGCGGAACCGCAGCACGAATTCGTCGAAGATCCAGTCGATGTGGTCATGCTTGGCGGCGACCGGCACGCCGTCGGCGGGCAGCACGCGCAGCGTGCCCGTCATGCCGAGATGGACGATGAACCAGCCTGCGTCGACCTCGAACAGCAGGTACTTGCCGCGACGCTCGACGGCGAGCACCTCGCGCGCGCGCAACTGCTCGGCGAGCCCTGCCGGCACGGGCCAGCGCAACATCTCGGTACGGACGTCGACTCGCTCGACGCGGCGGCCTGCGACAAAGGGCTCGATGCCCCGGCGCGTGACTTCGACTTCTGGCAACTCTGGCATGTTTTACGGGTCTGAGGCTGGATTCACGATCGTGCGTGTATTGTAGCGAGCGCGTTACAATCGGTTGAAACATCGAACGGATTTCCATGACCCTGCCCTCGAAGCTGCTTCTGAAGCGCCCCGCCGCCGTGCGCGGCGCGCGTGCCTTCCCGGTCCGCCGTGCGCTCGGCGCCGCGCTGTTCGCCGCCTGGACCCTCACCGCCTTCCCGGCTCACGCGCAGGATCCGGCATCGGACGACGCGGAACCGCAGGGCGCGTTCGAGCACGTGATGCCGGACGAGCAGAAGAATCTCCCCGGCGTTCCGCTGACGAGCCAGATCGTCTACCAGGTGCTCGCCGCCGAGGTCGCGCTCCAGCGCAACCAGCCCGCACCGGCCTACCAGACCTACCTCGCGCTTGCCCGCGACACGCGCGATCCGCGCATGGCCCAGCGCGCGACCGAGATCGCGCTCGGTGCGCAGAGCCCGGCCGACGCGCTGTCCGCCGCGAACCTGTGGCGCCAGTACGCACCGGAATCGAACCGGGCGTCGCAAGTCGACGCCGCGCTGCTGGTGCTCGCCGGCAAGCCGGCCGACGCGCAGCCGATGCTCGCGCGCGAGCTGGCCCGGGCGACCGGCGAGACGCGCGGCCCGGCGATCCTCGCGCTGCAGGCGCTGCTCGTGCGCGGCCCCGACCGCGTCGGCGGCCTCGCGGTGCTGAAGGACATGCTGAAGAACGACCTGAACCGGCCCGAGGCTCAGCTCGCGATCGCGCGCCAGCAGCTTGCGGTCGACGACAAGGACGGCGCCGCGCAGTCGCTGAAGCAGGCGCTGCAGATCCGCCCCGACTACCTGCCGGCGGCCCTGATGCTGTCGCAGATGGGGCCTGCGGAACGCGCGGCGGGCATCGCGTCGTTCGAGAAGTATGTTCAGCAGAATCCGAAGTCGCGCGATGCGCGGCTCGCGCTGTCGCAGCTCTATCTCGCCGACGATCGCCTCGACGACGCGCAGAAGCAGTTCGAGACGATGCGCAAGCTCGACTCGAAGGATCCGACGCCGCTGATGGCGCTCGCGCTGATCAAGATCCAGCAGAAGAAGCTCGACGAAGCCACCGCCTACCTGAAGCAGTACGTACAGCTCGGCGACAAGCAGCCGAACCTCGACGTCGGCCAGGGCTACATCTACCTCGCGCAGATCGCGATCGACCAGAACAACGACGCGCTGGCGTCGCAATGGCTCGACAAGGTCGACCAGACGAGCCAGCACTATCTCCCCGCGCAGATCACGCGCGCGCAACTGCTGCAGAAACAGGGCAAGACCGACGAGGCGCGCAAGGTGCTCGACGACCTGCCGATCACGGATCCGCGCGATGCCGCCGTGGTCGCTCGCACCGACGCGTCGATCCTGTTCACCGCGAAGCGCTACCCGGAAGCCGAGGCCCGGCTCGGGCAGGCGGTCCAGGACTTCCCGGACGATCCCGACCTGCGCTACGACTACGCGATGGCGGCCGAAAAAACCGGCCATTACACGACGATGGAAAAGCAGCTGCGCGAGCTGATCCGCACGCAGCCCGACAATCCGCAGGCGTACAACGCGCTCGGCTATTCGCTCGCCGACCGCAACCAGCGACTGCCCGAAGCCAGCAAGCTGATCGACAAGGCGATGACGCTCGCGCCGAACGACGCCTACATCATGGACAGTCTCGGCTGGGTGAAGTACCGGATGGGCGATACGGCCGGCGCGGCGAAGGTGCTGCGGCGCGCGTACGAACTGCAGCCGAACGCCGAAATCGGCGCGCATCTCGGCGAAGTGCTGTGGAAGAGCGGCGCGCAGGACGACGCGCGTTCCGCGTGGCGTGACGCGCAGAAGCTCGAGCCGGACAACGACACGCTCGTGCAGACACTGAAACGCCTCCAGATCAACGGCCTCTGATGCAGATGTTCCCGACGTTTTCCCTGTCCTCCCGCGCGCAGCGCACGCTGGCCGCAGCCGGCGCGGCGCTTGCGCTCGCCGGCTGCGCGAGCAC
>NZ_LDVA01000168.1:0-19573 GCF_050768715.1 Burkholderia sp. ZZQ-2
GCACATCCGTCGGGCGGCGACGGGGGCGGGCGGCGGGCGTGCAACAAAACAGGCCCCGCCAGGGGCCTGTGTCGTTTCCGTTCGACCCAACGCGCGGGGCGGGCCCGCTTCGAACGGCGGCGTGCATACCGGGTCGAACCCGGTTATCACGAAGACGCTAAAGAAAGATGACAGCGCCAGTCTACCGGTGTTCCGCACAACGTTAAAAATTTTAAAGAGGGTCAGCTCATTCGTTTCGCAGTGCGGTAAATCGGGTTAAATCAGCATTTATTACGACAAATTTCGTCAGTCCGGCAATTTGTGCGCGCGGCCGCGCAACGCGTCGGACGTGCGCACGGTGTCGAAGCCGGCGTCGAGCATGGCCTCGGCGTCGTTCCACAGGTTGCCGCGCAGCCGGTTGGTCCAGATCATCGACGCGAACACGCCTTCGAGCAGCGACACGAGATAGACGGCGGCCAGATGCACGTCGAGATCGGCGGCGAGTTCACCGGCCGCGATCGCGCGGCGCAGCAGCGCCTTCGTGATCCGCAGCATCTGCAATTCGAGCAGCATGCGGCGGCGCTGCAGCGCGCCGTTTTCCTCGCTCTGCTCGCACTTCGTATAGAGGATCACGAGCACGCGCTGCATCGGGCCCGGCTCGCCGCATTCCTGCAGATAGTGCGAGGCGGCGCGCCGCAGCGTGGCGAGCGGCGGCAGCCCGTCGCCCGCGTCGAAGCCTTCCGACGTGCGCGCGAACGCGCGGTCGCACATCGCCAGACACACTTCCATCTTGTTGCGGTAGTGGCCGTAGACGGCGCCGCGCGACATCCCGGCGGCCTCGGCGAGATCCGCCATCGCGGTTTGCGCGACGCCTTTCTCGAGCAGCACGAGTTCGGCGGCGTCGAGGATCCGGTGCTTGATGGCGAGCGATTCTTCGCGGGTCTTGCGGGCCATGTCCTGAAATTCCTTACAGTTCGCTGTCGTTTTATTGAGACAGTATGACGGTCAGATTGAAGCGGCGTGTATTTAATCAGTCGTGACTGATTATAATCGGCCACCCTGAGCCGCCGCATTGTATCGGCGGCGAACGATCCGAGGTCACATATGAATAACAATCGCTCCCTGTTGCGCCACCGGCTGGCGCCGTTCGCGCTGGCGGCCGTGCTGGCCCTGGCCGGATGTGGAAAGGGCGACAAGGACACCGCGCCGGAGGCCGCGAAACAGGCGACGGTCGTGACGGTGCGTCCGACGGCCGTGCCGATGACCGTCGAATTGCCGGGCCGGCTCGATGCATACCGGCAGGCGGAAGTGCGCGCGCGGGTCGCGGGCATCGTGACCGCACGCACCTACGAGGAAGGCCAGGAAGTGAAGCAGGGCGCGGTGCTGTTCCGCATCGATCCCGCGCCGCTGAAGGCCGCGCGCGACGCCGCGCAGGGGGCGCTCGCGAAGGCGCAGGCTGCCGCGCTCGCGGCGAGCGACAAGCGCCGCCGTTACGACGATCTCGTGCGCGATCGCGCGGTGAGCGAGCGCGACCACACCGAGGCCGTTGCCGGCGACACGCAGGCGAAGGCCGACGTTGCGTCCGCGAAGGCGGAACTCGCACGGGCGCAGTTGCAGCTCGACTATGCGACGGTCACCGCGCCGATCGCGGGCCGCGCACGGCGCGCGCTCGTGACCGAAGGCGCGCTCGTCGGCCAGGACCAGGCGACACCGCTCACGACCGTCGAGCAGCTCGACCCGATCTACGTGAACTTCTCGCAGCCGGCCGCCGACGTCGACGCGTTGCGCCGGGCGGTGAAGAGCGGACGCGCAACGGGTATCGCGCAGCACGACATCACGGTGACGCTGCTGCGCGCCGACGGCACCGCGTATCCGCTGAAGGGCAAGCTGCTGTTCAGCGATCTCGCGGTCGATCCGACCACCGACACCGTCGCGATGCGCGCGCTGTTCCCGAATCCGGAGCGCGAACTGCTGCCGGGCGCGTACGTGCGGATCGCGCTCGACACGGCGGTCGACCAGCGGGCGATCCTCGTGCCGCGCGATGCGCTGCTGCGCACGGCCGACCGCACGTCGGTGCGCGTGGTCGGCACGAACGGCAAGGTCAAGGACGTCGAGGTCGCGGCCGACCAGATGAGCGGCCACGACTGGCGCATCACGCGCGGCCTCGCGGGCGGCGAGCGCGTGATCGTCGACGACGCCGCGCAGTTCGCGCCCGATACGGCCGTCAAGCCCGTCGAGAAGGCGCCGCCGACGAAAGCGGCGCCGGCAGCGGCCGCTTCGCAGGCGGCCGCCCGTCAAACCTGACCGGTTAACACCACACCACCATGGCACGTTTCTTCATCGATCGCCCCGTCTTCGCGTGGGTGATCGCAATCTTCATCATGCTGGGCGGCGCATTCGCGATCCGCTCGCTGCCCGTTGCGCAGTACCCGGACATCGCGCCGCCCGTCGTCAGCATCTATGCGACGTACCCGGGCGCATCCGCGCAGGTCGTCGAGGAATCGGTGACCGCGCTGATCGAGCGCGAAATGAACGGCGCGCCGGGGCTGTTGTATACGTCCGCGACGAGCAGCGCCGGCGCGGCGTCGCTGTACCTGACGTTCAAGCAGGGCGTCAACGCCGATCTCGCGGCCGTCGAAGTGCAGAACCGGCTGAAGACGGTCGATGCGCGGCTGCCGGAACCGGTGCGGCGCGACGGCATCCAGGTTGAGAAGGCCGCCGACAACATCCAGCTCGTGGTGTCGCTGACATCCGACGACGGGCGGATGACCGACGTGCAGCTCGGCGAATATGCGTCGGCGAACGTCGTGCAGGCGCTGCGCCGTGTCGACGGCGTCGGCCGCGTGCAGTTCTGGGGCGCCGAATATGCGATGCGGATCTGGCCCGACCCGGTGAAGATGGCCGGGCACGGCCTCACCGCGTCGGATATCGCGTCGGCGGTGCGCGCGCACAACGCACGCGTGACGATCGGCGACATCGGCCGCACCGCGGTGCCGGCCAGCGCACCGATCGCGGCGACCGTGTTCGCCGATGCGCCGCTGAAGACGCCGGCCGAGTTCGGCGCGATCGCGCTGCGCACGCAGGCCGACGGCTCCGCACTGTATCTGCGCGACGTCGCGCGCGTCGAGTTCGGCGGCAACGACTACAACTACCCGTCGTACGTGAACGGCAAGGTCGCGACCGGGATGGGCATCAAGCTCGCGCCGGGCTCGAACGCGGTATCCACCGAGAAGCGCGTGCGCGCGACGATGGACGAGCTGTCCGCGTATTTCCCGCCGGGCGTGAAGTACCAGATCCCGTACGAGACGTCGTCGTTCGTGCGCGTGTCGATGAACAAGGTCGTCACGACGCTGATCGAGGCCGGCGTGCTCGTGTTCCTCGTGATGTTCCTGTTCATGCAGAACCTGCGCGCGACGCTGATCCCGACGCTCGTCGTGCCGGTCGCGCTCGCGGGCACGTTCGGCGTGATGTATGCGGCCGGCTTCTCGATCAACGTGCTGACGATGTTCGGGATGGTGCTCGCGATCGGCATCCTCGTCGACGACGCGATCGTCGTCGTCGAGAACGTCGAGCGGCTGATGGTCGAGGAGGGGCTCGGGCCGTACGACGCGACCGTCAAGGCGATGAAGCAGATCAGCGGCGCGATCGTCGGCATCACCGTGGTGCTGACGTCGGTGTTCGTGCCGATGGCGTTCTTCGGCGGCGCGGTGGGCAACATCTACCGGCAGTTCGCGCTGTCGCTCGCAGTGTCGATCGGTTTCTCGGCCTTCCTCGCGCTGTCGCTCACGCCCGCGCTGTGTGCGACGCTGCTCAGGCCCGTGTCCGGCGAACATCACGAGAAGCGCGGCTTCTTCGGCTGGTTCAACCGCTTCGTCGCGCGTTCGACGCAGCGCTACGCGACGCGCGTGGGCAAGATGCTGAAGAAGCCGGTGCGCTGGCTCGTCGTGTACGGCGCGCTGACCGCGGCCGCGGGGCTGATGCTCACGCAACTGCCGACCGCGTTCCTGCCGGACGAGGACCAGGGCAACTTCATGGTGATGGTGATCCGGCCGCAAGGCACGCCGCTCGCGGAAACGATGCAGAGCGTGCGGGAAGTCGAGTCGTACATCCGCCATGACGAGCCGGCCGCGTATACGTTCGCGCTCGGCGGCTTCAACCTGTACGGCGAAGGGCCGAACGGCGGGATGATCTTCGTCACGCTGAAGAACTGGAAGGAGCGCAAGGCCGCGGACGCGCACGTGCAGGCGATCGTCGCGCGCATCAACGAGCGCTTCGCGGGCACGCCGAACACGACGGTGTTCGCGATGAACTCGCCGGCGCTGCCCGATCTCGGCTCGTCGAGCGGTTTCGACTTCCGGCTGCAGAACCGCGGCGGGCTCGACTACGCGACGTTCAGCGCCGCGCGCGAGCAGCTGCTCGGGGCGGGCCGCAAGGATCCCGCGCTGACCGACCTGATGTTCGCCGGCACGCAGGACGCGCCGCAGCTGAAGCTCGACATCGATCGCGCGAAGGCGTCCGCGCTCGGCGTGTCCATGGATGAGATCAACACGACCCTCGCGGTGATGTTCGGCTCCGACTATATCGGCGACTTCATGCACGGCACGCAGGTGCGGCGCGTGATCGTGCAGGCCGACGGGCTGCACCGGCTCGATCCGGACGACGTGAAGAAGCTGCGCGTGCGCAACTCGCATGGCGAGATGGTGCCGCTCGCGGCGTTCACGACGCTGCACTGGACGCTCGGGCCGCCGCAGCTCACCCGCTACAACGGCTTTCCGTCGTTCACGATCAACGGCTCCGCCGCGCAGGGCCACAGCAGCGGCGAGGCGATGGCCGCGATCGAGCAACTCGCGGCGAAGCTGCCGGCCGGCACCGGCTATGCGTGGTCGGGGCAGTCGTTCGAGGAGCGTCTGTCGGGCGCGCAGGCGCCGATGCTGTTCGCGCTGTCGGTGCTCGTCGTGTTCCTCGCGCTGGCTGCGCTCTACGAGAGCTGGTCGATTCCGTTCGCGGTGATGCTGGTCGTGCCGCTCGGCGTGATCGGCGCGGTGCTCGGCGTCACGCTGCGGATGATGCCGAACGACATCTACTTCAAGGTGGGGCTGATCGCGACGATCGGATTGTCCGCGAAGAACGCGATTCTGATCGTCGAAGTCGCGAAGGACCTGGTCGCGCAGCGCATGTCGCTCGTCGACGCCGCGCTCGAGGCCGCGCGCCTGCGGCTGCGGCCGATCGTGATGACGTCGCTCGCGTTCGGCGTGGGCGTGCTGCCGCTCGCGTTCGCGTCGGGCGCCGCGTCCGGCGCGCAGATGGCGATCGGCACCGGCGTGCTCGGCGGCGTGATCACGGCGACCGTGCTCGCGGTGTTCCTCGTTCCGCTGTTTTTCGTGATCGTCGGCCGCCTGTTCGACGTCGGCCCGCGCCGGCGCGGCGGAGCGCAGCCGGCGGCGATGGAGGGTTCTCAATGATGTTTGCGCTGAATGCACAGGCAGCGCTGCGGGTTCAGGTTGCGCTGGCCGCCGCGCTCGCGCTGGCCGGCTGCACGCTCGCACCGCGTTACGAGCGGCCGGCGGCGCCCGTGCCGGCGACCTATGCGCCGGTGGATGGCGGCGCCGCGCCGGCGGCGGCCGCGGCATCGCCCGCCGATGCCGCGCTGCTCGACGACTGGCGCACGTACTTCACCGATGCCGCGCTGCAGGCGTGGATCGACGCGGCGCTCGCGAACAACCGCGACCTGCGGGTCGCCGCCGGCCGGCTCGAGGAAGCGCGCGCACTCTACGGCGTGCAGCGCGCGGACCTGATGCCGTCGGTCGATGCGAATCTGGGTTATGAGCGTGCGCGCCAGTACGACCCGGTCGTGCGCGAAAGCGCGATCAGCGGGCTGTATCGTGCGGGCGTCGGCATCAGCGCGTACGAGCTCGACCTGTTCGGCCGCGTGCGCAGCCTGTCCGACGCGGCGCTCGCCGAGTATTTCGCGACGGCCGACGCGCAACGCACGGTGCGCATCGGCGTGATCGCCGACGTGGCGGGCGCGTACGTGTCGGAGCGCTCGCTGCACGAGCAGCTCGCGCTGGCGCAGCGCACGCTGGACGCGCGCGAACGCATGGCCGCGCTTACGCAGCGTCGTTATGCGGCCGGCACGAGCGACGCGATCGAGCTGCGCTCGGCCGAGATGCTGGTGGCATCCGCGCGCGCATCGCAGGCCGCGCTGCAGCGCGAGCATGCGCAGTCGGTGCGGGCGCTGCAGTTGCTCGCGGGCGACTTCGCGCGCAACGTGCCCGGCGACACGACCGCGCTCGACGGGCTGTCGATCGCGCCCGTGGCGCCCGGCGCACCGAGTGCGCTGCTCGAACGGCGGCCGGACATCCGGCAGGCGGAGGCGCGGCTGAAGGCCGCCAACGCGCAGATCGGCGCTGCGCGCGCGGCATTCTTTCCGCGCATCACGCTGACGAGCGACTACGGCTCGGTCAGCGATGCGTTCTCGAGCCTGTTTGCCGGCGGCACCAGCGTATGGACGTTCGCGCCGCGCATCACGTTGCCGATCTTCGCGGGCGGACGCAACCGCGCGAACCTCGACGTCGCGAACGCGCGCAAGCACATCGCGGTGGCCGATTACGAGAAGACGGTGCAAACCGCGTTCCGCGAAGTGGCCGACGCATTTGCCGCGCGCGACTGGATCGATCGCCAGCTCGCCGCGCAGCAGGACGTGTATGCGGCCGACGGCGCGCGGCTGAAGCTCGCGGAGCGCCGCTACGCGGGCGGCGTCGCGACGTATCTCGAACTCCTCGACGCGCAGCGCAGCACGTACGAGTCGGGGCAGGAACTGATCCGGCTCAAGCAGCTCAGGCTCGCGAATGCGATCGCGCTGTACCGCGCGCTCGGCGGCGGCTGGTCGCCGGCATCGGCGGAGGCCGCGGCTTCCGCGTAATGCCCGTCACCTGACGCCGCAGCGCGTCGGGCGGCATGACGGCGGCGGTACGTTTCGACGTGCTGCCGCCGCTTCCTTCGATCCATACCGCTGGTTCCAGCGATATCTTTTCCCATCGACAGGCCGGCCGGGACGTTTTTCATCCTGCGGCAACGCACGCGTGCGCGTTGCGGAACAGCCGTCGTCTTGCGATCGCTCATGCGTGCGATTTACGATCCGGAATTGACAAACGAATTAATCCTATATCGGAAATAATGAGGGCGGCAAAGTGTCGCGGTAAAACGTTTGTATTCATGTCGCAATCGTTTGCGCGAAAAAATTGCATTGATTGAATCGCCGGTTAATTTCCTATTTGTTGAAAATGATTTGATATTGGCGTTGCCGTCGGACAACGATGGCGGCTCTGGACAATGTTTTGTCCTTTTCGCGGATGATTTGCCAGAGCCAATGCCAGCAAGGGTGCGCGGGGAGGTTGTGGCTATCGATCGAAAATATCCTTAATCTTCAATTGTTTCCGAAGAATAAAAAAGGACTGCGGATAAAAATTCCGGGATTGAAAATTGACGGGAAATAGTGCGGATCTAGAGGGGTAAATCGAACATTGTCAGATGCATTTGACAATGATTTACAGAAAACTTTCACGATTATCTCGATAATGCCGCCTCGTGACGGACGGGAGCCACCACACGCTACCGTTTGAGTCCGCCACGTCATCTATTCCATTTGCAGTCCTTTCGGGAAACGTCATGAAAAAATCCATTCTGACCGCTGTCGCACTCGCGGCCCTGTCGACCTCGGCCTTCGCAGCGGGCACTGGCACGATCAACTTCACGGGCGAGATCGTCGCGGGCGCATGCGGCATCGATTCGGGCTCGGTCAACCAGACCGTGAACCTCGGCAAGGTGCCGACCAACGTGTTCAAGCAAGCTGGCGACAAGTCCACGCCGACCAACTTCGACATCAAGCTGACCGACTGCGACACGAGCGTCGCGCAGAACGCGTACTTCACGTTCACGGGCACGTCGAGCGCGGGCCAGCCGAAGCTGCTCGCCACGATCGGTTCGGCAACCAACGTCGGCATCCGCCTGCAGGCAGCGTCGGGCGAATACCTCGACAACGGCGCCGAGCAGAAGGCACCGACCGTGCTGCAAAACGGCACGAACGTCGCACGCTTCGCGGCCATGTACGAAGCGACCGCAGCCGACGTGACGCCGGGTACCGCCGAAGGCGTGGCGAACTTCACCGTCCGCTACCAGTAAGCCGCCGTACCGGGGAAGGGTGCGCGCACCCTTCCTCGTTCGTATTTCCTCCTCCCCCCTTCGTTGGACTTCCGGTAGCGCCGCGTGCGAATCAGACATTCCTTCCTTTGCGTCTCCGTGCTGGTTGTCGGCAGCCAGAGCCATGCGACGGAATTCAATTCGTCGTTCCTGAGCATCGACGGCTCGAACAACGTCGATCTGTCGCAGTTCTCGCAGGCGGACTTCACGCTGCCCGGCGAGTACATGCTCGACGTACAGGTCAACGACCTGTTCTACGGGCTGCAGGCGATCGAGTTCATCGCCGTCGACGCGTCGGGGGCCGGCAAGCCGTGCCTGCGCCCGGAACTCGTCGCGCAGTTCGGGCTGAAGCCGTCGCTCGCGAAGGACCTGCCGCGCTTCCAGGGTGGACGTTGCGTCGATCTCGGCGCGATCGAGGGGGCGACCGTGCGCTACCTGAAAAGCGACGGGCGGCTCAAGATCACGATTCCGCAGGCTGCGCTCGAGTTCAACGATACGACCTACCTGCCGCCGGAGCGCTGGTCGGAAGGGATCCCCGGCGCGATGCTCGACTATCGCGTGATCGCGAACACGAACCGCAACTTCGGCACGGGTGGCGGGCAAACGAATTCGATCCAGGCCTACGGGACGGTTGGCGCGAACTGGGATGCATGGCGCTTTCGCGGCGACTACCAGGCGCAATCGAACGTGGGCAATACGGCCTACGCGGACCGCACGTTCCGCTTCAGCCGGCTTTATGCATTTCGCGCGCTGCCGTCGATCCAGTCGACGGTGACGTTCGGCGACGACTACCTGACGTCCGACATTTTCGACACGTTCGCGCTGACGGGCGCGTCGATCCGCAGCGACGACCGCATGCTGCCGCCTTCGCTGCGCGGCTATGCGCCGCTGATCTCGGGCGTCGCGCGCACCAACGCGACGGTGACCGTGTCGCAGGCGGGCCGCGTGTTGTACGTGACGCGCGTGTCGCCGGGCGCTTTCGCGCTGCAGAACATCAATACGAGCGTGCAGGGCACGCTCGACGTTGCAGTCGAGGAAGAGGACGGCAGCGTGCAGCGCTTCCAGGTGACGACGGCCGCAGTGCCGTTCCTCGCGCGTGCCGGGCAATTGCGCTACAAGGCCGCCGTCGGCAAGCCGCGGCTCTTTGGCGGCGCCGGCATCACGCCGTTCTTCGGCTTCGGTGAAATCGCCTACGGCCTGCCGTTCGACGTCACCGCGTATGGCGGTTTCATCGCCGCGTCGGGCTACACGTCGATCGCGCTCGGCGTGGGCCGCGACTTCGGCGCGTTCGGCGCGCTGTCGGCCGACGTCACGCATTCGCGGGCACGCCTGTGGTGGAACGGCGCGACGCGCAACGGCAACTCGTACCGCATCAACTATTCGAAGCACTTCGACGGGCTCGATGCCGACGTGCGTTTCTTCGGTTATCGCTTCTCCGAGCGCGAATACACGAACTTCGCGCAGTTCTCGGGCGACCCGACCGCGTACGGCCTCGCCAACAGCAAGCAGCGCTACTCGGCGACGCTGTCGAAGCGTTTCGGCGACACGTCGACTTATTTCTCGTACGACCAGACGACCTACTGGGAACGTGCGAACGAGCAGCGCGTCGGCCTCACGCTGACGCGCGCGTTCTCGATCGGCACGCTGCGCAACCTGAACGTGAGCGTATCGGCCTTCCGCACACAGAGCGCCGGCGCGAGCGGCAACCAGGTCTCGGTTACCGCGACGCTGCCGATCGGCGGCCGCCACACCGTCACGTCGAACCTGACGACGGGCAGCGGCAGCACGAGCGTGAACGCCGGTTATATCTACGACGATCCGGATGGCCGCACCTACCAGGTCAACGCGGGCGCGACCGACGGACGGGCGTCGGCGAACGCGAGCTACCGCCAGCGCTCGTCGGCGTATCAGCTGACCGCGCAGGCGTCGACGCTCGCCAATGCGTATGCGGCCGCGTCGCTCGAAGTCGACGGCTCGTTTGTCGCGACGCAATACGGCGTCGCGGCGCACGCGAACGGCAACGCGGGCGACACGCGGTTGCTGGTGTCGACCGACGGCGTGCCCGACGTGCCGCTGTCCGGCACGCTCTCGCATACCGATTCGCGCGGTTATACGGTGCTCGACGGCATCTCGCCGTACAACGTCTACGACGCGACGGTCAACGTCGAGAAGCTGCCGCTCGAGGTGCAGGTGTCGAACCCGATCCAGCGCATGGTGCTGACCGACGGCGCGATCGGCTTCGTGAAGTTCTCCGCCGCGCGCGGCAGCAACCTGTACCTGACACTGACCGACCCGGTCGGCAAGCCGCTGCCGTTCGGTGCATCGGTGCAGGACATGGCGAACGGCAAGGAACTCGGCATCGTCGGCGAGGGCGGCGCGGCGTTCCTGACCCAGGTTCAACCGAAATCCACGCTGGCGGTGCGCGCGGGCGAACGCACGCTCTGCACGATCGACACGCTGCCGAACCAGCTCCAACTCGAAGGCACGCCGATTCCGGTGACGTGCCAGACGCCCGGCGAGTCGCATGCAGCGGCCGCACGGGTCGAACGATGAATTCACGGATCCAGCGATGAAAAACTCCTTCTCCCTTTCCTTTCCGCGGCGCGCATGGTGCGTGCTCGCGACCGCCGGTGCGCTCCTCGCGGGCGCCGCGCAGGCGGCGATCGTGCCCGATCGCACGCGCGTGATCTTCAACGAAGGCGAACAGGCGGCGGTCGTCACGATCACCAACAAGAGCACGACGTACCCGTATCTCGTGCAGTCGTGGCTCGAGGACGCGAAGGGCAACAAGATCACGTCGCCGCTGATGGTCGTGCCGCCGCTGCAGCGCGTCGAGGCGAACGAGCGCAACGTGTTGCGGATCGCGAAGCTGCCGGGCACCGAGCTGCCGGCCGATCGCGAATCGGTGTTCTACCTGAACATCCGCGAAGTGCCGCCGAAGACCGATACGCCGAACACGCTGCAGATCGCGCTGCATACGCAGATGAAGCTGTTCTACCGGCCGAAGGCCGTGCAGCCCGCGCGCGACGAGGACTGGACGCTGCCGATGACGTTGCGCGTCGATGCGGCCGCGCACAAGCTCGTGTTCGACAATCCGACGCCGTATCACATCACGATCGTCGACGTGGCGGCGGGTGTGCAGAAGACGCACGTGTCGCTGGAGCCGGTGATGGTCAGCCCGATGAGCACGGCCGACGTGCCGTTCAAGGCCGCGACGCCCGCGACGCTGTTCGTCACGCACATCGACGATTACGGCGGCCAGGTGGCGGTCGAGTATGCGTGCGAGGCCGGTGCTTGCAAGAGCGTGAAGAAATGAGCGGGGGCGGACGACAGCCCCCCCGCATGTTGACGATGGCGTCGTGGCTGCGCCTGGCGATCTTCGCGGTGCTGGTCGCCGCCGTGCAGCCGGCGTTTGCCGTACGCTGCGTGACCAGCAGCGGTGCGACGTCGATGACGGAATCGATCGGCGGTGTCGCCTCCTATCCGACCGACGCACCTGACGGCTACGTGATCTGGGTGTCGCCGGTTCGCACGACGACGGGGTATTGCTTCAAGGATCTGGGCGGCAAGGGCAACATCGACATCGACGATCCGATCTCCTTCTACGCGAATCCGAACAAGCAGAACCCGGCTGCCTGGGGGCTCGAAATCGGCATCCGGTACCTGGGACAGGACCACTTTGGCGCGGGGAGTCAGCCTGGCACCGGCGTGGCGACGGGCAAGACGGTACCGGCGTGCAGTGACGAAAAACTGGCATGGGGCCAATGCCCGAAGGTGCCTATCGACATTTCCTATCAGGTGGTCGTCCGCAAGCGCGGCTCGTGGACGCAACCGCCGAGCGACATCTACACGGTATTCCAGTTCGACGGAGCGAAGGGGCTGAATGCGATCCACCCGAGCTTCCAGTACCGCCTGAGCGGCATGCGCAATCTCAAGCCGACACCGTGCTTCGTCGACGTGCTGGTGACGCCCGAACCGGGCATCGTCAATTTCGGGCAGGTACAGTCGGTCGGCAATGGCTTTCTACCGGCGGTGCCGCGCAAACGCTTCTCGTTGTCGCTAACCAAGAAATGCAATGTCGCGGTGAAGGTCGATGGGTACTTCGAAACGAGCTTTCCGGTTCGGAACGGTTTGCTGGTGCCCGCGTCGGACAGCAATTTCGGTATCGGCATCGAAGACAGCCAGGGTAAGGCGATTCCATTCAACGAACAGTTCACGCTTGCGCAATTCCCGTCGAACGTCATGAACCAGAGCGTGTTGATGGACGCGGTGCTGAAGTCGTTCGGGCCACCGAAGATCGGAAGGTTCGACGCAACGGCGACGATCCGCTTGTTTATTTACTGACGCGCGCGAGGCCCTGGCAGGGCGACGATCGAGCGCTTATTGGGGGAGATGAAAATGCATCTGAAGGGCACCATGGCAGCGACACTGTTCGTTGCTTCGACGGTGGGCGCGGCTCACGCACAGACGGTATCGGCGGGGGGGTATTCGCTGACCGTGATCGGTGACCTGGGTGGTCCGCGCGACATGCGGTACAACGGGAATGCCGTCAGCGCCGACGGCAAGACGATCATCGGCTCCTACTGGAGCGACGCGCAGCCCGGTAACTCGATGGCCTTCTCGTGGTCGGCTGCGACGGGCTGGCAGCGGCTGGCCGCGCCGGCGAACGCCTATGACTCGCTGGCACAGACGGTGTCGGGCGACGGGCAGGTGATCGGCGGCTCGATCAGTGCGCGCCAGGCGGAAAGCAGCAACGTCGATCGATGGGCGGTGCGATGGCCCGGCGACGGTCGCACACAGAAACTCGTTCCGGATACGGCGGGCCGGGACGCATCGGTCGAAGTCGCGAACCTCGCCGGCACGAGGATGACGGGCAGTTTCACGGCGACAGACGGCCGGAATGCACGGTTCATGTGGGACCAGCCGAGGGGTTTCCGCGAGTTGCCGCCGGGCGGCGACTATATCGTGCAGTTCCTGTCGATGACCTCGTCCGGGAATGCGGCAGCAGGGTTGGCCGGCAATGTCGATGGCGTGTATGGCTCGCGTGCGCTCCTTTGGACAGAACGAATCGGTGAACGACTATTGCCGACGATCAACGCGGGCGTGGCGAGAATGGATATGGCCCGCGGCGTGACCGAAGACGAACGGACGATCGCCGGCTCGATCGGCACGCTGGTAGTCACGCCGGATGGACAACGGGTCGATTCGGAGGCCGTGCTGTGGACGAACGGCGGCGACAGCATCCAGCGGCTCGGTTTTCTCGACGGTGACGACAGCAGCTACGCGCAAGCGATCAGCACGGACGGGCGGGTTGTCATCGGCACATCGAGCAACCGGCAAACCGGTGTCGAGCGCGTCTTCGTGTGGACGCCGCAAAGCGGCATGCGCAGCCTCGTTGCGTTGCTCGAAGCGGCCGGCCTGTCGGTCGGCACGCTGAACCTGACCAACGTAATCGGTGTGAGCCCTGACGGGCAGACCATCACG
The DNA here is from genome assembly GCF_050768715.1 of Burkholderia sp. ZZQ-2. Taxonomy (NCBI): domain Bacteria; kingdom Pseudomonadati; phylum Pseudomonadota; class Betaproteobacteria; order Burkholderiales; family Burkholderiaceae; genus Burkholderia; species Burkholderia sp. ZZQ-2. The sequence continues at coordinate 13,663 of NZ_LDVA01000168.1, forward strand.
GGGCAGGGCTATCGCGACGGCGATCCCGACTATCGGCCGCAGTTCTGGCAAGTGCACATCGATGCGGCGACCCTGCGCGCGTTGCAGCCGGCGAGCCCGGGCGCCGACGCGTTGCGGGTGCGGGCTTCGCCGCGCAAGGCGGCGTCACGCATGCTGGCGGCGAAGCCGAACGCCGCGATGCAGCGAGGTGCCTGCCGCATGCCCGCCAGCCCGGCGCAGCTCGCGCGATGCCTGCCGCGGTTGCCTGCCGCACGCTGACGAGCGCAGCCGCACGCAGGTGAAGCGATGAAACAAGGCGCCGGTTTTCCGGCGCCTTGTTTCGTTTACCGCACCCAGCGACACATCCTGTGATGGTGATGGTCGAAGTGACACACGCGGTGCGGATGCGCTTCGGCGATGGCCGGCACGAGCACGGCGGCGGCGAGCGCCGCGACGGCGAGCGATTTCAGTAGCGTTTTCATGTTGCAGTCCTGATCGTTGAAAAGTGAATCACGGGAAGAGGGAACGCCTTACCACTGCGGCCGCTGATCGTCGCGTCGGTCGTCCCGATGGTCATCGCGTCGGTCGTCCCGGCGGTCGTCATATCCGCGGGGATGCTGCGCTTCCCAGTCGCGGCGCTCCCAGTAGCGATTGCCGTCCCAGTAACGATCGCCATGCCAGCCGATCGTGACCTGAGCCGGGCCGGCAGGATAGGCGACGCACCCGGTCAGCATCACGCTCGACAGCGCGCCAGCCATGACAGCGGACAACACGATGGATTTCATGGTTTTCTCCCTTGGAAACAGCACCCCGATCGTACGAGCCCCCAAAATTTCACGTAGTAAGAAGTTGCTACCGCACATGACACGTGCAGGCGTTTTGTCAGACGCGTGAAAGATCGTGTCGGCGGGGCGCAGGCCGGTCGTGCCGTTCGGATTAGCCGATGACCACGTACCGAACCAGCCGCCGTGCGTCCCCTCCACCCGGGCAACGATTCCGCCAATTGTTCAGACAAATCCTGTCGACTGAAAGGGGCATTCAGTAATCAGATTGAGAATGATTTGCGTTTACGTTAAATTGCGCTATCTCGGAATTTGACGGAGCAGATCGATGGCGATGGCGGAAGTGCTCGACCGACCGGCGGCGGCAGCGGCGAACCCGTTCCTCGGCAGTCATCCCGACCGGCCGCTGCGTGCGGGCCGCACCGCGGAGCCCCGTGCGCAAGGCGCGTTGCTCGACGTGCTGATCTCGCATCGCGCGATGCTCGTGAACGTTGCGCGCGGTTTCGTCGGCTGTGCGAGCCGTGCCGAGGACGTCGTGCACGACGTGTTCGTGAAGCTCGTCGAATTCCCGAACCAGGATGCGGTGCGCCAGCCGGTCGCGTACGTGACGCGGATGGTGCGCAATGCGTCGATCGACGCGTGCCGCCGGCAAAACCTCGAGAACGTCTATCACACGGAAGAGGACGACGGCTTCGACGTGCCGTCGCCCGAACCGACGCCGGAAGCCGCACTGCTGACGCGCGATACGCTGCGGCGCGTGTGGGCCGCGCTCGACGACCTGCCGGCGCGCAGCCGCGCGGCCTTCGAGATGGTGCGGCTGCGCGAGGAGACGCTGCAGACCGCGGCGCGCGCGCTGAACGTGTCGCAGACGCTCGTGCATTTCATGGTGCGCGACGCGGAGCGCCACTGCGCGGAATGCCTCGACGCATGTCATCGCGGTGTCGCGTGCCCGGTGTTCCTGGGCGGCCGCACGCGGCGCCGGTAAGCGCGGGTAAAAAAACGCGCCGGCCAATCGTCTATCAGACAGGAGCGGCCGAAACCGCCGCTTTGCCATCCGCTTTGCCACTTTCAACCGCCTCAGCGATTTCCGATCATGACGCAAGCCACGACGCCTTCCGCCGACACCGACGATCTCGTCTATACGGTCGTCATCAATGACGAAGAACAGTATTCGATCTGGCCGACGTTCCGGCCCGTGCCGGCCGGCTGGCGCGAAGTGGGCGTGAGCGGCCCGAAAACCGACTGTCTCGCGCACATCGAGACCGTCTGGACCGACATGCGCCCCGCGAGCCTGCGCCGCGCGATGGACGGCGAGCGCGCATCGCGCGCGTCGTGACCCGCCGCGCCGCGTGGGCGGCGCGCCACCTGAAGAGGACGTTGCATGACCCTGCTTTCGTTGCCGACGCTCGACGACCTGCGTATCGAGCCGGGGCTGCCCACCGTCGTGTCGCCGCGCGGCAGCGACGGGATGTCGATCGACGACGTCGCGCCGCTGGCGCGCGAGATCGCGGCCGACACGCTCGAACGGGCGGGCGGTGTGCTGTTCACGGGTTTTCACGTGCCGTCGATCGACGCGTTCCAGCAGTTCGCGGCGTCGTTCGGCGATCCGCTGATCGGCTATGAATACGCATCGACACCGCGCAGCCAGGTCGAGGGCGCCGTCTACACGTCGACCGAGTACCCGCCGCACCGCGCGATTCCGCTGCACAACGAGCAGTCGTATACGCGTGAATGGCCGCTGCGGATCTGGTTCCATTGCGCGCTCGCCGCGCCGAAGGGCGGGGCGACGCCGATCGCGGACAGCCGCGCGGTGTATCGCGCGCTCGATCCGGCGCTCGTCGCGCGTTTCGAGAAGCGCGAGCTGCTGTACGTGCGCAATTTCGGGCAGGGGCTCGACCTGCCGTGGCAGCAGTCGTTCGGCACCGACGAACCGGCCGAGGTCGAACGGATGTGCGCGGCGCGCGGCATCGAATGCGCGTGGCGCACCGACGATGACGGCGAGCTGCTGCTGCGCACGCGTGAACGCTGCCAGGCCGTCGCGCGCCATCCGCGCACCGGCGACCGCGTGTGGTTCAACCAGGCGAACCTGTTTCACCTGTCGGCGCTCGACGACGACATGCAGGAAGCGCTCGTCGACGCGGTCGGGCTCGAAAACGTGCCACGCAACGTGTATTACGGCGACGGCGAACCGCTCGAAGCCGACGCGCTCGCGGAGATCCGCGGCGTGCTCGACCAGCAGCGCATCGTGTTCCCGTGGCGCACGGGTGACGTGCTGATGCTCGACAACATGCTGACCGCGCATGCGCGCGACCCGTTCGAGGGGCCGCGCAAGGTCGTCGTCGCGATGGCGCAGAGTTATACGGTCCCGCGCGACCGAACGGAGGATTGATGACGCGTAGTACCGCCGCGCTTGCCGCGCGCGGGCTGTCGGTGGGATATCGCGACCATGTCGTGATCGACGGGCTGGACCTGTCGATCGCGGCCGGCCGCGTAACCGCGCTGTGCGGACCGAACGGCTGCGGCAAGAGCACGCTGCTGCGCACGCTCGCGGGCCTGCAGCCCGCGCGTGCCGGCCATGTCGAAGTGAACGGGCAGCCGCTCGCGTCGTTTCGCCGTCGCGCGCTCGCGCGCGAGCTGACGATGCTCGCGCAGTTCAACCAGATCCCGTCGGGCCTGACGGTGCGCGAACTCGTCGCGTACGGGCGCTATGCGTACGGCGGCTTCCTGCGCGGTCTGTCGCGCGCCGACCATGCGGCAATCGACGAGGCGCTCGACACGAGCGGCCTCGCCGGCGATGCGGAGCGCGACGTCGGCGCACTGTCGGGCGGCGAGCGCCAGCGTGCGTGGATCGCGATGGCGCTCGCCCAGCAGGCGCCGATCGTGCTGCTGGACGAACCGACGACCTATCTCGACATCCATCACCAGCTCGACATCCTCGATGCGCTGCGCACGCTGAACCGCACGCGCGGGCTGACGATCGTCTGGGTGCTGCACGACCTGAACCAGGCGGCCGCATACAGCGACGAAATCGTGCTGATGCGCGCGGGCCGCCTCGTCGCGCAGGGCACGCCCGACGCGATGCTCGATCCGGCGCGGCTGCGCGCGGCGTTCGGCGTCGAGATGCTGAAGCTCGCGCATCCGCAGACGGGCGCACCGATGTGCGTGCCGGCCTACGGGCCGACAACCGACGGCGCGCCGCAGGCGGCCGGTGTCTTCGACCGGGATCTCGCCGTATGACCACGTTCGCGATGCGCAAGCGCCTCGCGGCGGCGGGGAGGGGCACGACATCGGGCCGGGCCGGTGCGATCGCGATCGGCCTCGTCGCGCTGATCGCGGCGCTGGCGGCGTTGCGCGTCGCCCCCGATCTGCGCGTGTGGTGGAGCGCGGTGCCCGGCAGCGATGCCGCTGCGCTTGCGCACGTGTTCCTGTTCGACCTCAACCTGCCGCGCGTCGCGGCCGCGCTCGTCGCGGGCGGGTGCCTCGGCATCGCGGGCGCGCTGTTCCAGTCGCTCACGCGCAATCCGCTCGCGTCGCCTGATTTGCTCGGCGTGACGGGCGGCGCCCAGCTCGGCCTGCTCGCGGCGATGCTCGTGCCGGCGCTGGCCGGCGTCGCGTCGGTGCCGCTGCTGTTCGTGTGCGGGCTGGCCGCGGCCGCCTGCGCGATCGTCGCGGCCGGCGGCTGGCGCGCGACGCCGTTGCGTCTCGTGCTCGCGGGCAGCGTGTGCATGCTGCTGTTCGCCGCGCTGTCGACGCTCGTGCTCGCCTTCTTCGAGCAGAACATCGCGGGCGCCGCGCTGTGGACCAACGGCAGCCTGTACCAGCCGGGCGCGACGGGCCTCGCGCTCGCCGCGCGCTGGCTCGTCGTGCCGCTGATCGCATTGCCGTTCGTGATCCGGCCGCTGAATCCGCTCACGCTCGGCGACGACGCGGCGGCCGCGGCCGGCGTGCGCGTCGACGCGACGCGGCTCGCCGCGACGATCGTCGCGGTCGCGTTCACGAGCGTGGCCGTCAGTATCGCGGGCCCGCTGTCGTATGTCGGCCTCGTCGCCCCGAACCTGCTGCGCCAGGTGCGCGGCGCGCGCGCCGCGCGGCTCGGCGTGCTCGTGCCGCTGTCGGCGCTCGCGGGCGGTGCGCTCGTGCTCGTCACCGACAGCGCGGTGCTCGCATCGGGGCTCGACGCCACGCTGTCGACCGGCGTCGCGATCGCGCTGGTCGGCACGCCGCTGATGCTGGCGATGATCCGGCGCGGCGCCGCGTGGTCGGGTGTGCTGCATGCGGATGCCGAACGCGCGGCGGGTGGCGGCTCGACGCGGCTCGTCGGCTGGCTCGAACGGCTCGGCTGGCCGCTGCGCACGGCGCTGTTCGTCGTGGCGGGCGTGCTGGCCGTGTTCGTCGGCGTGTCGGCGGGCCCCGAGTGGCTGTCGATCGCGCGCTGGTCCGCTGCGCTGTCCGGCCACGATGCGCTCGCGCGGATGCTGATCGACCTGCGCATGCCGCGGCTGCTGTGCGCGCTCCTCGCGGGCGCGCTGCTCGCGGTGAGCGGGGTCGCGATGCAAAGCGTCGTGCGCAATCCGCTCGCGGGCCCCGAAGTGCTCGGCGTCACGCAGGGTGCGGGGCTCGTCACGCTGTTCGCGTTGTCGACGTGGCCGCTGATGGGCCACGTGACGCTCGCGGCGGCCGCGCTGATCGGCGGCGGGCTGTCGCTCGCGATCACGCTCGCGCTGAATCACCGGCATCGCTATGCGCCGCTCGCGGTGGCGCTGACGGGGATCGTGATCGGCGCGTTGTGGACCACGCTCGCGCAATGGCTGATCACGCAGGAAAGCGTGCAGCCCGCGCGCTTCGTCGTGTGGCTCGTCGGCGGGACTTACGGCCGCAGCTGGGGCGAGGTGTCGATGCTGCTGCCGTGGTGCGTGCTCGCGGTGCCCGTGTTCGCGTGGCTCGCGAAACCGCTCGACATGCTCGCGCTCGGCGACGACCAGGCGGCCGCGCTCGGCCTGCCGGTGGCCGTGCTGCGGCCGCTCGCGCTGACGATCGCGACGCTCGCCGCCTGTGCGGCCGTCGCGGCGGTCGGGCCGGTCGGCTTCATCGGGTTGATGGCGCCGCACGTCGCGACGATGCTCGGCGCGCGCCGGCACCGTACGCGGCTG
>NZ_LDVA01000169.1:0-52244 GCF_050768715.1 Burkholderia sp. ZZQ-2
AATTACGGCCTTCCTTTCGCCCCACGTCGCCACCTCGCGCGACTCATCGACGTCAGTCCAGCCCATGGCTCACTTCTCGTGTTTTCCCGGCGCTTCGGCCCTCTCCGATTTCCGTCAAACCCGTCTGCTCGACACGCTCAGGCAAATCGACGCCAACATCGTCGCGGTGCGCGGGCAGTTCCTGCACTTCGTCAATGCGGCCGAGCCGCTGTCGGCCGACGACAGCGCGCGCATCGACGCGCTGATGCACTACGGCGCGCCGTTCGAGCCGGCGGCCGAGAAGGGCACGACCGAGACCTTCGTCGTGCTGCCGCGTTTCGGCACGGTTTCGCCCTGGGCGAGCAAGGCGACCGACATCGCCCAGCACTGCGGCCTCACGCACGTGCGCCGCATCGAGCGCGGCGTCGAATTCACGGTCACGCTGAAGTCGGGCCTGCTCGGCGGCAAGAAGGCGCTGTCGGACGACGCGCGCGCGGCCGTCGCGGCCGCGCTGCATGACCGGATGACCGAAAGCGTGGTCGCGGCGCGCGACGACGCGCAGCACCTGTTCGACGAACTGCCGGCCAAGCCGCTCTCGACCGTCGACGTGCTGGGTATCGGCCGCGGCGCGCTCGAGCGCGCGAACGTCGAGCTGGGCCTCGCGCTCGCCGACGACGAGATCGACTACCTGGTCGACGCGTTCCGCAAGCTCGAACGCAACCCGACCGACGTGGAACTGATGATGTTCGCGCAGGCGAACAGCGAACACTGCCGCCACAAGATCTTCAACGCGCAGTGGACCATCGACGGCGAAGCGCAGGACATGTCGCTGTTCGCGATGATCCGCAACACCGAGAAGCTGAGCCCGCAGGGCACGATCGTCGCCTATTCGGACAACTCGTCGATCATGGTCGGCGCCGAAGCCGAACGCTGGTTCCCGCGCAACGCAGGCGCGGCCGGCGAGCCGGGCGAGCGCTACGGCCGCCACACCGAGCTCACGCACACGCTGATGAAGGTCGAGACGCACAACCACCCGACGGCGATTTCGCCGTTCCCGGGTGCGGCGACCGGCGCGGGCGGCGAGATCCGCGATGAAGGCGCGACGGGCCGCGGCGCGCGTCCGAAGGCCGGCCTGACGGGCTTCACCGTGTCGAACCTCGACCTGCCGGACGCCCGCCGGTCGTGGGAAAACGATCGCGACGCCGCGCAGCCGGTGGCCGAGCGCAACCCGAGCGAGCAGCACGGCCCGTACGGCCGTCCGGATCGCATCGCGTCGCCGCTGCAGATCATGATCGACGGCCCGCTCGGCGGCGCCGCGTTCAACAACGAATTCGGCCGCCCGAACCTCGGCGGCTACTTCCGCGTGTACGAGCAGAACGTTGGCGGGAAGGTGCATGGTTATCACAAGCCGATCATGATCGCGGGCGGCCTCGGCAACATCGCGGATCAGCATACGCACAAGCACGACGTGCCGGCCGGCTCGCTGCTGATCCAGATCGGCGGCCCCGGCATGCGGATCGGGATGGGCGGCGGCGCCGCGAGCTCGATGGCGACCGGCGCGAACACGGCCGAGCTCGACTTCGACTCGGTGCAGCGCGGCAACCCGGAAATCGAACGTCGCGCACAGGAAGTGATCAACGGCTGCTGGCAGCTCGGCGCGGAAAACCCGATCCTGAGCATCCACGACGTCGGCGCGGGCGGCCTGTCGAACGCGTTCCCCGAGATCGTCGACGGCGCGGGCAAGGGCGCGCGCTTCGAGCTGCGCAAGGTCGCGCTCGAGGAATCGGGCCTGTCGCCGCGCGAAATCTGGTCGAACGAAGCGCAGGAGCGCTACGTGCTGGCGATCGCGCCGGCCGACCTGCCGCGTTTCGAGGCGATCTGCGCGCGTGAACGCTGCCCGTTCGCGGTGGTCGGTGTCGCGACCGACGAACGCCAGCTGAAGCTCGTCGACGACGAAGCGACGGGCGCCGACGAATACCCGGTCGACATGCCGATGGAAGTGCTGCTCGGCAAGCCGCCGCGCATGCATCGCGACGTCACGCGCGTGACGACCGAACGTGCGCCGGTCGACGTGACGGGCATCGCGCTGTCGGAAGTCGCGATCGACGTGCTGAAGCACCCGACGGTCGGCAGCAAGTCGTTCCTGATCACGATCGGCGACCGCTCGGTCGGCGGCACGTCGGTGCGCGACCAGATGGTCGGCCCGTGGCAGGTGCCGGTGGCCGACTGCGCGGTCACCGCGCTCGACTACGCGGGCTTCAAGGGCGAGGCGATGACGATGGCCGAGCGCACGCCGCTCGCGGTGATCGACGCGCCGGCATCGGGCCGCATGGCGGTCGGCGAGGCGATCACGAACATCGCGAGCGCGCCGATCGCGTCGCTCGACAAGCTGAAGCTGTCGGCGAACTGGATGGCCGCGTGCGGCACGGCCGGCGAGGACGCCGCGCTGTTCGACACGGTCAAGGCGATCGGCATGGAGCTGTGCCCGGCACTCGGGATCGGCATCCCGGTCGGCAAGGACTCGCTGTCGATGAAGACGAAGTGGGACGAGCAGGGCGTCGCGAAGGAAGTGGTGTCGCCGGTGTCGCTGATCATCTCCGCGTTCGCGCCGGTCGAGGACGTGCGCCGTCACCTGACGCCGCAACTGCGCCGCATCGCCGATGCGGGCGACAGCGTGCTGATCGCGATCGATCTCGGCCGCGGCAAGAACCGGATGGGCGGCAGCATCTTCGCGCAGGTCACGCAGCAGGTCGGCGACACGACGCCGGACGTCGACGATGCGGAAGACCTGAAGCGTTTCTTCAACGCGATCCAGTCGCTCAATGCGCAAGACAAGCTGCTCGCGTACCACGATCGCTCGGATGGCGGCCTGTGGGCGACGGTGTGCGAAATGGCGTTCGCGGGGCACGCGGGCGTGTCGCTGAACGTCGACATGCTGACGCTCGACCCGAATCACGAATCCGACTACGGCGACGCGAAGGACTGGGCGAAGCAGACGAGCGGCCGCCGCGAGGATCGCACGCTGCGCGCGCTGTTCTCCGAGGAACTGGGCGCCGTCGTGCAGGTGCGCGCGACCGACCGCGACGCGGTGCTGGGCGCGCTGCGCGAGTTCGGCCTGTCGGCGTGCTCGCACGTGATCGGCTCGGTCAGCGATCGCGACGTGATCGAGGTGTACCGCGACGCGAAGAAGATTTTCGACGCACCGCGCGCCGAACTCCATCGTGCGTGGAGCGAAGTGAGCTGGCGCATCGCGCGCCTGCGCGACAACCCCGCGTGCGCGGATGCCGAATACGACGCGCTGCTGGACGTGGCCGACCCGGGCATCTCGCCGGTGCTGAGCTTCGATCCGGCCGACGACATCGCGGCGCCGTTCATCGCGACGGGCGCACGGCCGCGCGTCGCGATCCTGCGCGAGCAGGGCGTGAACTCGCATCTCGAAACGGCCTACGCGTTCGACCGCGCGGGCTTCGATGCGCACGACGTGCACATGAGCGACCTGCTGGCCGGCCGCGCAAATCTCGCCGATTTCGCGGGTGCGGTCGCATGCGGCGGCTTCTCGTACGGCGACGTGCTGGGCGCGGGCGAAGGCTGGGCGAAGACGATCCGCTTCAACGCGAATCTCGCCGACATGTTCTCGGCGTTCTTCGCGCGTCCCGACACGTTCGCGCTCGGCATCTGCAACGGCTGCCAGATGCTGTCGAGCATCTCGTCGATGATCCCGGGTGCGGAAGCCTGGCCGAAGTTCACGCGCAACAAGTCCGAGCAGTTCGAGGCGCGTTTCTCGTTCGTCGAAGTCGAGAAATCGCCGTCGATCTTCTTCGCGGGGATGGAAGGCTCGCGGATTCCGGTCGCGGTCGCGCACGGCGAAGGTTATGCGGACTTCTCGCAACAGGGCGACATCGATCGCGTCGCGGTCGCGATGCGCTTCGTCGACCACCGCGGCGAAGCAACCGAGCGTTATCCGTTCAACCCGAACGGCTCGCCGGCCGGCATCACGTCGGTCACGACGGCCGACGGCCGCTTCTCGGTGCTGATGCCGCACATGGAGCGCGTGCATCGTACGGTCGCGATGAGCTGGCACCCGGAAAGCTGGGGTGAAGCGAGCCCGTGGATGCGCGTGTTCCGCAACGCGCGCCGCTGGATCGGCTGATCGGGATGATGTTCGATCCGAACGCGCCGGTCGAGGTCGTCACGCTGCGCGACGAGCGCGCGAGCGAGGCCGACGCGATCGGCCGCGTGATCGTCGCCGCGTTCGCAGGCGAGCCGGAAGGCGGGCAGTTCGAACGACGGATCGTCGACACGTTGCGTGCGGACGGTGCGTTGAGCGTCTCGCTCGTCGCGGAACGCGACGGCCGCCTGATCGGGCACGTCGCGTTCTCGCCGGTGTCGATCGGCGGCGAGGCGCCCGGCAGCCAGGGCTGGTACGGGCTCGCGCCGCTCGCGGTGCTGCCCGACTGCCAGCGGCAGAGCATCGGTGCGGGGCTGGTGCGCACGGGGCTCGACGCGTTGCGCCGCCTCGGCGCGCGTGGCTGCGTCCTGCTCGGGGAGCCCGCGTACTACACGCGTTTCGGCTTTGCGCCGTCCGGCGACATTGTGTTCCCGGGCGTACCGCCCGAGTATTTCCTTGCGCTGTCGCTCGACGACTCGGCGCCGCGGCCGTCAGGCAACGTTCGCTATCACGACGTGTTCCATCCCGCGTAAGTCTGCGGCGCGAGCCGATCAGGCATATGGCAAAGGCCGCTCTTCGGAGCGGCCTTTTCTTTGGTGGGAACGCCGCACATCGCGATGCGCTGGCGGCCGGCCTGCGGGCACTGCGGGCAACAAAAAAGCCGCTCCAGGGAGCGGCTTTTCGATGCGCGAGCGGCGAGCGCCTGCGTTACTGGATCTTTGCCTGCTGGCGCAGACCTTCCTCGAACGCCTGCAGCTTCTGCTGCACGAGCTGCTGCGCGATCTGCGCCTTCACCTGATCGAGCGGCGGCGGCGCGATGTCGCGGATGTCGTCGACGCGGATGATGTGCCAGCCGAACTGCGTCTTCACCGGCGTGTCGGTCATCTGGCCTTTCTGCAGCTTCTGTGCGGCCGCCGCGAATTCCGGCACGTACGCCTTCGGGTCGGACCAGTCGAGATCGCCGCCGTTCTTGCCCGAGCCCGGATCCTTCGAGAACTGCTTCGCGAGATCCTCGAACTTCGCGCCGGCCTTGATCTTCGCGATCAGGTCCTTCGCCTGCTGCTCGTCGCTGACGAGGATGTGGTGCAGGTGGTATTCGCGGTTGCCGCCGGCGCCCTTGACGAGGTCGTCGTAGCGCGCCTTCACTTCGGCGTCGGTCGGCTGGTTCTTCTTCAGGAAACTCTCGATCATCGAACGCAGCACGACGGTCTGCTGCGCGACGGCGACCTGCGCCTTCACGTCCGGACGGTTCGGGATGCCTTCACGGATTGCTTCCTGCATCAGGATTTCGCGGTTCACGAGTTCCTGGCGCACGGCCTGCTGCAGCTGCGGGCTGTCGGTCTGGCCTTGCTGCACGAGCTGGGCGACCATCGCGTCCGCGCGCGACTTCGGAATCGGCGTGCCGTTGACGACGGCGATGTTCTGGGCAAATGCCGGTGCCGCTGCGAAAGCAGCCGCCGCGACCCACAGGCGGGGGGATTTCAGGATCATCGGGAATTCCTAATGAGACTAGATTGAAGATTCGTTGAATTCTTCGGGCGTGTAAGCCACGATCGCGAGCGCGTGAATGCCGCGCTGCATCGCATCAGCGAGCGCATCATACACCAGCCGGTGCCGCGCGACGCGCGGCTTGCCCGCGAACGCGGCCGACACGATCGTGACCGTGAAGTGGCCGCCGGCGGCCGCGCCGGCGTGGCCCGCGTGCTGCGCGCTGTCGTCGCGCACGGTGAGCGACAGCGGGGCGAGCGCTGCCGTGAGGCGCGCCTCGATCAGCGCGATGCGTTCGTCGGGCGACGCGTGGAGAAAGGCGTCCGTCATGTCACTCGTCCTTCAGGTATTTCGTGAGCCACAGGCTCTGCAGGATGATGAATACGACCATCGCGCCCGTCGTGCCGAACAGCTTGAAGTTCACCCATTGCGACTCGGTGAAGTTGTGCACCACGTACAGGTTCGCGACGCCGAGCACCGCGAAGAACAGCGCCCACGCGACGTTCAGTTTGTCCCACACGGGGTGCGGCAGCGTGAGCTGCTTGCCCATCATCTTCTCGATCAGGTTGTTGCCGAACGCATAGCGCGCGGCGAGCAGCCCGATCGCAAACAGCCAGTACAGCACAGTCGGTTTCCATTGAATGAATTTCTCGTCATGCAGGACGAGGGTGGCACCACCGAAAACGACGATCACGCCCAGGCTGACCCACAGCATCGTGTCGACCTTCCGGTGCCGGAAGGCGACCCACGCGACCTGGGCCAGCGTCGCGACGATCGCGACGGCGGTGGCGGTAAAGATGCCCCAGACCTTGAAGGCGGCAAAAAACAGGATGATCGGAAACAGATCGAACAGGAATTTCATGGCGCTCGCAGCTGCGTGAAAGGCCGCTTGCGCGGCCTTTCACCGTTGTAGGGACCCGCCAGGCACCGCCGGAGCGGATCGGGGCGGCGGCGCGGGATGCCCCGCCGATCCGCCCGGCGCCGCTCATTCGTTTTCGGGTCGGGACTCGAAGTTTAACGCAGCCGAATTGATGCAGTAGCGCAAACCGGTCTTGTCGCGCGGGCCGTCCTCGAAGACGTGGCCGAGATGCGCGCCGCAGTGGTTGCAGCGGACCTCGACGCGCACCATCCCGTGCGAGTAGTCGACCTTCTCGTCGATCACCTCGCCGTTGAGCGGCTTGAAGTAGCTGGGCCAGCCGCAGCCCGAGTGGAACTTGGAGCCGGATTCGAACAGCGGCGTGCTGCAGACGACGCACTTGTAGATGCCGGCGTCTTCGGTATCGGTGTATTCGCCGGTGAACGCACGCTCGGTTGCCGCGTGCTGCGTGACTTCGTACTGCATCGGCGTGAGCCGCCGGCGCAGCTCGGCGTCGTCCTTCTGGTACGGGAAGGTCTTGTCGTCGGAATCGTGGGACATGGGGTTCTCCTGATCGGTCGGTCGATACGCGCGGGTTGCGGGCTTCAGGACGAGCAGCTCACTTCGAGCGAGCCGGCCCAGTCGGGCGGCAACGCCGCATACGTTTCATGCTCCGGTTGTTCGTCGAACGGCCGGCGCAGGATCTGCGCGAGCCGCTCGACTTCCGAAAAATCCTTTTCCTTCGCGCGCCGGATCGCGACTTCGGCCAGATGGTTGCGCAACACGTATTTCGGGTTCGCGCGATTCATCGCGGCCGCGCGTGTCGCGTCGTCGCGCGTTTCCTCGGACAGCCGCGCGCGGTAGAGGTTCGCCCACGCATCGAACGCGTCGCGGTCGATGAACAGGTCGCGCACGGGTGCGTCGCGGCTCGCGTCGTGCTTCGAGACCTGTGCGAGCCGGCGGAACGTCAGCGTGAAATCCGCGTGGCTCGCATGCATCGTCTCGAGCAGCTTGTTCGCGAGGTCGGCATCGTTCTCGCGCTCGAGCTCGAGGCCGAGCTTCGCGCGCATCGCGCGCTCGAGCGCGGGGCCGAAACGTTCCGGGAACTTCGCGAGCACGGCCTGCGCGTCGTCCACCGCGCGCTCGGCGCGCGCATCGTCGTCGGCGATGCCGTGCTGCAGCCCGATCAGCGGCAGCAGCGCCTGCGCGAGGCAGTAGCAGTTCCAGTGCGCGATGCGAGGCTGCATCCGGTACGCGTAGCGGCCGTTCGTATCCGAGTGGTTGCAGATGTGGTTCGCATCGAACGCATCGACGAAACCGAACGGGCCGTAGTCGATCGTCACGCCGAGGATCGACATGTTGTCGGTGTTCATCACGCCGTGGCAGAAGCCGACGGCCTGCCACTGCGCGACGAGATCCGCCGTGCGCAGCGTCGCCGCTTCGAGCAGCGCGAGGTACGGATCGTCGGCGTGGCGGCAATCCGGATAGAAGCGGTCGATCACGTGATCGGCGAGCTGGCGCAGCAGGTCGGGGCGATCGTTCGAGAAGAAGTGTTCGAAGTGGCCGAAGCGCACGAAGCTCTCCGACACGCGCGTGACGACGGCCGACGTCTCGATTTCCTCGCGCACCACCGGCTGGTCGGAACCGATCACCGTCAGGGCGCGCGTGGTCGGGATGCCGAGGTGATGCATCGCTTCCGAGCACAGGAATTCGCGGATCGACGAGCGCAGCACCGCGCGGCCGTCGCCCATCCGCGAATACGGCGTGCGGCCGCTGCCTTTCAGCTGCAATTCGTAGCGGCGGCCGTCGGTGCCGGTGCGCTCGCCGATCGTCAGCGCGCGGCCGTCGCCGAGCTGGCCCGCCCACACGCCGAACTGGTGGCCGGAATACACCGATGCGTACGGCATCGCGTGCGCGGGCCAGTCGCGCGTCGGGTTGCCGGCGAACAGCTCGGCGAAGCCGGGCTGCGCGGCGAGCGACGGCGGCAGGTCGAGCAGGTGCGCGACTTCGCCGGAAAAGCCGACGACGTACGGCGCGGCAAGCGGCGCCGCCGGCAGCCGCGTATGAAACGCGTCGCCGAGCGCGACGAACGCGCCGGCGGCGGGCGCGCCGAGCGTGGCGGCGAGGTCGGGGAGGGTGTCAGCCGTATCGGCTGCGCTTCGGGAAAACGACATGTTGAGCGCCTCTGGGTAAGCCGATATTGTAAGGCGGCGCCGCGCCGCCCGCATGGCGGCCCGCGCGCCATGCGCGACGCCCGTCCGGGGCCGCTGACGGGCGCCCCGCAGAGGCTGGTCACCGATTCGCATCCTCACGGAGAACAAGACGATGGGTAAGCCGTTGCTGGGCCAGATGATGGACATGCCGTTGCTGGTGTCCTCGCTGATTTCTCATGCCGCGCGACATGCCGGCGACACGGAGATCGTATCGAGGCGCGTGGAAGGCGATCTGCATCGCTACACGTACCGCGATTGCGAACGCCGCGCGAAGCAACTGGCGCAGGCGCTCGCGCGGCTCGGCGTCGAAACCGGCGATCGCGTCGGCACGCTGGCGTGGAACGGCTACCGGCATCTGGAAGCGTATTACGGGATCGGCGGCATGGGGGCCGTGTGCCACACGATCAACCCGCGTCTGTTCCCCGAGCAGATCGCGTACATCGTCAATCACGCGGAAGACCGCTACGTCTTCTTCGACCTCAATTTCGCCCCGCTCGTCGATGCGATCGCGCCGCAGTGCCCGCACGTGAAGGGCTGGGTCGCGATGACGGACGCCGCGCATCTGCCGTCCGGCACGACACCGTTCCTGTGCTACGAAACGCTTGTCGAAGCGGAGGACGGCCGCTACGACTGGCCGCGCCTCGACGAGCAGCAGGCGTCGGGGCTCTGCTACACGTCGGGCACGACCGGCAACCCGAAGGGCGTGCTGTATTCGCACCGCTCGACCGTGCTGCACGCGTACGGCGCCGCGTTGCCGGACGCGATGAACCTGTCCGCGATGGACGCGGTGCTGCCCGTCGTGCCGATGTTCCACGTCAACGCGTGGGGGCTGCCGTACGCGGTGCCGCTCACGGGCGGCAAGCTCGTGCTGCCCGGCAAGGATCTCGACGGGAAATCGCTGTACGAGCTGATGGAAGCCGAGCGCGTGACGTTCTCCGCGGGCGTGCCGACCGTGTGGCTCGGCCTGCTCAACTACATGCGCGAGGCCGGTGTGCGCTTCTCGACGCTGAACCGCACGGTGATCGGCGGCTCCGCGTGCCCGCCCGCGATGCTGCGCACCTTCGAGGACGAATACGGCGTGCGCGTGATCCATGCCTGGGGGATGACCGAACTGTCGCCGCTCGGCACGCTCGCGAAGCTCAACTGGGCGCAGTCGCAGCGGCCGCTCGATGCGCAGCGCAAGCTGCTCGAGAAGCAGGGGCGCGTGATTTGCGGCGTCGACATGCGCATCGTCGGCGAGGACGGCCACGAGCTGCCGTGGGACGGCGTCGCGTTCGGCGAGCTGCAGGTGCGCGGCCCGTGGGTGATCGACCACTACTTTCGCGGCGATACGTCGCCGCTGTCGGACGGCTGGTTTCCGACCGGCGACGTCGCGACGATCGACCCCGACGGCTTCCTGCAGATCACCGACCGCAGCAAGGACGTGATCAAGTCGGGCGGCGAGTGGATCAGCTCGATCGACATCGAGAACGTCGCGATCGCGCACCCGGGCGTGGCCGAGGCCGCCTGCATCGCCTGTGCGCACCCGAAATGGACCGAGCGCCCGCTGCTCGTCGTGGTGCCGCGCGAAGGGGCGAACCTGAACCGTGACGCGCTGCTCGCGTTCTACGAAGGCAAGGTCGCGAAATGGTGGATTCCCGACGACGTCGTGTTCGTCGACTCGCTGCCGCACACCGCGACCGGCAAGCTGCAGAAGCTGAAGCTGCGCGAGATATTCCGCGATTACGTGTTGCCGACGG
The DNA here is from genome assembly GCF_050768715.1 of Burkholderia sp. ZZQ-2. NCBI lineage: Bacteria > Pseudomonadati > Pseudomonadota > Betaproteobacteria > Burkholderiales > Burkholderiaceae > Burkholderia > Burkholderia sp. ZZQ-2. The sequence continues at coordinate 10,444 of NZ_LDVA01000169.1, forward strand.
CGGCCGGCGAGTCGTAACGCGAGCCGTAATGTCTGCGCCCGGGCCGCAAGCGGCTCGCGAAACGGTCGCCCGATCCGTCCCCGGATCGGGAACAAAATTCAAATTGAACGACCGTGCTTTTTCGTTGTATGCTGCCTGCGTTCAACCGGACATGCGGCTGTTCGACCGCGCACAATGAAGCGCAGCCACCCCGGCGCGCGATGCATGGAGGCAGGCAGATGGCAGTGGATTACTCGACTCGCGACGGCGTGGCCGTCCTTACGCTCAACAATCCGCCCGTCAACGGGCTCGGCCTGTCGACCCGTCAGGGCGTCATGGACGCGCTCGATCGCGCCGCGCAGGACCCGTCGGTCACGGCCATCGTGCTGACCGGCGCAGGACGCGCATTCTCGGGCGGCGCCGACATCACCGAATTCAATACGCCGAAGGCGCTGCAGGAGCCGACGCTGCACACCGTGATCCGCGCGGTGGAGGCGAGCGCGAAGCCCGTCGTCGCGGCGCTGCACAGCGTCGTGATGGGCGGCGGCCTCGAGCTCGCGCTCGGCGCGCATTACCGTGTCGCGGCACCCGGCGCGCAGGTCGCGCTGCCCGAGGTGAAGCTCGGCCTGCTGCCGGGCGCGGGCGGCACGCAGCGCCTGCCGCGCGCGGTGGGGCTCGAAACCGCGCTGAACATGATCGTGTCGGGCGCGCCCGTGCCGTCGGAGCAACTCGCGAAGAGCGGGCTGTTCGACGAGATGGCCGACGGCGACCTGCTCGACGCGGCCGTCGCGTTCGCGCGCAAGGCCGGTGCGCAGAAGGGGCCGCATCCGCGCGTGCGCGATCGCAAGATCGTCCACGCGAACGCCGCGGGCTTCATCCAGTTCGCGCGCAACTCGGCCCGGGCCGCCGCACCGAATTTCCCCGCGCCGCACAAGTGCATCGACGCGATCGAGGCCGGCGTGCTGCACGGCTTCGACAAGGGCAGCATCGCCGAGCGCGAGGGTTTCGTCGCGCTGATGATGACGCCGGAAAGCCGCGCGCTGCGGCATGCGTTTTTCGGTGAGCGCGCGGCGAGCAAGATTCCCGACGTGCCGTCCGATACGCCGCTGCGCGAGATTTGCCGTGTCGGCGTGATCGGCGCGGGCACGATGGGCGGCGGCATCGCGATGAACTTCGTGAACGCAGGGCTGCCCGTCACGCTGCTCGAAACGAAACAGGAAGCGCTCGAGCGCGGCGTCGCGACGATCCGCAAGAACTACGACGCGCAGGTGAAGAAGGGCAAGCTCACGCAGGAGAAGCTCGACGCGCGCATGGCGCTGATCACGCCGACGCTGTCCTACGACGACCTGAAGGATGCCGACCTGATCGTCGAGGCCGTGTTCGAGGAACTCGGCGTGAAGGAGCAGGTGTTCAGGAAGCTCGACGAAGTCGCGAAGGCGGGCGCGATCCTCGCGTCGAACACGTCGACGCTCGACGTCGACAAGATCGCGGCATTCACGAAGCGTCCGCAGGACGTCGTCGGCATGCACTTCTTCAGCCCGGCGAACGTGATGAAGCTGCTCGAGGTCGTGCGCGGCGCGCAGACCGCGAAAGACGTGCTCGCCACCGTGATGGCCGTGGCGAAGAAGATCCGCAAGACGGCGGTCGTGTCGGGCGTGTGCGACGGCTTCATCGGCAACCGGATGATCGAGCAGTACATCCGCCAGGCGCTCTTCATGCTCGAGGAAGGCGCGCTGCCCGCGCAGGTCGATCGCGCGATCGAGAAATTCGGTTTCGCGATGGGTCCGTTCCGGATGAGCGACCTCGCCGGCAACGACATCGGCTGGGCGATCCGCAAGCGCCGCTATGTCGAGCAGCCCGGCCTGCAGTACTCGAAGATCGCCGACCGCCTGTGCGAGCAGGGCCGCTTCGGCCAGAAGACGGGCGCCGGCTGGTACGACTACGTGCCGGGCGAGCGCAAGGCAAAGCCGTCGTCGCTCGTCGACGAGATGGTCGTCGCGTATTCGAAGGAGCGCGGCGTCGAGCGGCGCAAGATCGGCGACGACGAGATCGTCGAACGGCTCGTGTTCGCGCTGGTGAACGAAGGCGCGAAGATCCTCGAGGAGAAGATCGCGTCGAAGGCGTCCGACATCGACATGGTCTACCTGACCGGTTATGGCTTCCCGCTGTGGCGGGGCGGCCCGATGCTGTACGCGGACGTGGTCGGCCTCTACAACGTCGAGCGCGCGATTCGCCGCTACGCGGCCGCGCCGAACGGCGACGCATGGCAGCTCGCGCCGTCGATCGCCGAGCTCGCGAAGGCCGGCCGCGGGTTCAACGGCTGACGCGCCGGATCGCGGCGCGACGAACACCCGGAGAAATGCAATGAGACACACCGACGACGTACTGCTCGTGATCGACGTGCAATACGACTTCATGCCGGGCGGCGCGCTCGCGGTGCCCGACGGCGACGCGGTCGTGCCGGTGATCAACGCGCTGGCGCGGCGCTTCGACCAGGTCGTGCTGACGCAGGACTGGCACCCGCGCGAGCACGTGTCGTTCGCGGCGAACCATCCGGGCCGCGAACCGTTCTCCACGCTCGCGCTGCCGTACGGCGAGCAGGTGCTGTGGCCCGTGCATTGCGTGCAGGACACCGACGGCGCGGCGCTGCATCGCGACCTCGACATCCCGCATGCGCGGCTCGTCATCCGCAAGGGCGGCGACGCGCAGGTCGACAGCTATTCCGCGTTCGTCGAAGCGGATCGCACGACGCGCACGGGGCTCGCGGGCTATCTGCGCGAGCTCGGTGCGAAGCGCGTGTGGTGCTGCGGACTCGCGACCGACTATTGCGTCGCGTGGTCGGCGCTCGACGCGCGTGCGGCCGGTTTCGACGCCGCGGTGATCAACGATGCGTGCCGCGCGATCGACCTGAACGGGTCGCTCGCCCACGCATGGCAGCAGATGCAGGCAGCGGGCGTCGCGCATGTGACGTCCGCGGGCGCGCGCCCGGCGGCGTAGCGCATTCCCATTCGATGCAGGACATGAAGCAGGACCGAAGGAGACTCGCATGACCGAAGCCGTAATCGTATCGACCGCCCGCACGCCGCTGGCGAAATCCTGGCGCGGTGCTTTCAACATGACGCACGGCGCGACGCTCGGCGGCCACGTGGTCGCGGCCGCGCTCGAACGCGCGAAGCTCGACCCCGCGCGCGTCGAGGACGTGATCATGGGGTGCGCGAACCCCGAAGGCGCGACCGGCGCGAACATCGCGCGGCAGATCGCCTTGCGCGCCGGGCTGCCCGTGAGCGTGCCGGGGATGACGGTGAACCGCTTCTGCTCGTCGGGGCTGCAGACCATCGCGCTGGCCGCGCAGCGGATCATCGCGGGCGAAGGCGAGGTGTACGTCGCGGGCGGCGTCGAATCGATCTCGTGCGTGCAGAACGAGATGAACCACCACATGATCCAGGAAGGCTGGCTCGCGCAGCACAAGCCCGAGATCTACTGGAACATGCTGCAGACGGCCGAGAACGTCGCGAGGCGCTACGGCATCTCGAAGGAGCGGCAGGACGAGTACGGCGTGCAGTCGCAACTGCGTGCCGCGGCCGCGCAGGAAGCCGGACGCTTTCGCGACGAGATCGTGCCGATCACGGTGCTCGCGGGCATCGCCGACAAGGCCACGGGCCGTCTGTTCACGAAGGAAGTGACGGTATCGGCCGACGAAGGGATCCGCCCGGACACGACGCTCGAAGGCGTGTCGAAGATCCGGTCGGCCGTACCGGGCGGCGTGATCACCGCCGGCAACGCCAGCCAGTTCTCGGACGGCGCGTCGGCCTGCGTCGTCATGAGCGCCGACGCCGCGCAGCGCGAAGGGCTGCAGCCGCTCGGCGCATTCCGCGGTTTCGCGGTGGCGGGCTGCGAGCCGGACGAGATGGGTATCGGCCCCGTGTTCGCGGTGCCCAAGCTGCTGAAGCAGGCGGGGCTGAAGGTCGACGATATCGGCCTGTGGGAACTGAACGAAGCGTTCGCGGTGCAGGTGCTGTACTGCCGCGACACACTCGGGATTCCTGAGGATCGCCTGAACGTGAATGGCGGCGCGATCGCGGTCGGCCATCCGTACGGCGTGTCGGGCGCGCGCCTGACGGGCCACGCGCTGATCGAAGGCAAGCGGCGCGGCGTGAAGTACGTGGTCGTCACGATGTGCATCGGCGGCGGGCAGGGCGCGGCCGGCCTGTTCGAAATCCTCTGATCTTTGGCGGGTGGCGGCCGCGGCTTCGCTTCGGCGAGGCAGGCGGCCGCGATGCGAATCGGCGCGACTGAACCGCCATTCGAAACAATCGGGAAGCAAAAGGCGTGCGCCGGGCAATGCCGTTTCCCCTTACTTGTCAAACAATTTGCCCCACCTATACTTGCTCTGACATTTGCCTTTCGGCACGATGGGCCGGATCGTGCGTCGCACGATCCGTGCCGCGAAGGTTCGAACCAACGCAGCAGACCGACCGGGGACCGAATGAGTACGACCTATGCAGCCGGGGAACCGCCGCGCGTCGTCAGCGCGGCCGCGAGGCTCTACGCGAAATGCCTGCTGGTCGGATTCGCGTTGCTGCCCGCCTATCTGATCGCCTATCTGTGGTTCTTCAGCGACCCGCACGCGGTGTTCGAGAACCACGCGTTCCATGAAATCGCGATCGCGGCCGCGACCCTCGAGGGCGGGTTCGTTACCTACGTGACGTGGGTGTGCTACCGGTCGTCCGGCGAACCGTTGCTGCGCTGGCTGACACTCGGCTTTCTCGGCTTCGCGATGATCTACGCGCTGCACGGTGCGTTCACCGGGATGGCGCATCACAATATCTGGCTGTTCCTGCTGTACGGGCCCGCGTCGCGGCTCGTGATGTCGATCCTGCTGCTCACGGGCCTGCTGTCCTATGCCCGTCCGCCCGATCGCTTCGACAAGCGCACGAGCGTGCGCACGTGGCTGCCGTGGATCGTGTTCTTCGTGATCGTCAACGTCGTCGTGGCGTACATCGCGTATTCGCCGGTCGCGGGCGCGCCGGGCACGCGGCTGTCGATGGAAGGCGGCGCGCTCGTGTTCTCGCTGCTGAACGTCGCCGTGCTGCTCGCGCGGCGGATCCGCTCGCCGCTGATGGTGATCTACGGCGTGTCGATCATGGCGTTTGCGCTGTCGTCGCTGGCGTTCATTCTCGGCAAGCCGTGGAATCACATGTGGTGGCTCGCGCACGCGATTTTCGCGGGCGGCTTCTTCCTGCTCAGCTACGGTGTCGTGCAGGCGCTGCAGACGACGCGCTCGTTCTCGGCGATCTATAGCCAGGAAGACCTGATGAGCCGGCTGTCGGAATCGATGGCGCGCACCGAGAGCGCGCTGCAGGAACTGCGGCGCACGAACCAGAAGCTCGAATACATGGCCGCGACCGATCCGATGACGGGCGCGTCGAACCGCCGGCAGTTCATCGCGCAGGTCGAGCGCGAGATGGTGCGGGCCGAGCGCGATGGCACGCCGTTCTGCCTGCTCGCACTCGATCTCGACAATTTCAAGAACATCAACGATGCGTACGGGCACCAGATCGGCGACGAGGTGCTGCGCGGCGTCGTGCGTCAGTGCCTCGACGCGATCCGGCCGGCCGGCGGGCTCGCGCGGGTCGGCGGCGAGGAGTTCATGGCGCTGCTGCCCGAGATGCCGCTCGAAGGCGCGCGGATGACGGCCGAGCGCGTGCGCTCGTCGATCGCGAGCTCGCCGTTCGGGCTCGATTTCAAGCGCGTGCAGGTGACGGTCAGTGTCGGCGTCGCGCAATACGGGGTCGACGGCAGCACGGTCGACGCGTTGCTGCGCGTGGTCGACGAACGGTTGTACCAGGCGAAGCGGGAAGGGCGAAACCGCGTCGTGTCGCGGTGACGCGGGGTGGCGCGGCACGCGGGACGTTCGGCAACGCGGCCGTGCCGAAGGCGTGTCGATCGTTTCGGTTTCTGCCCAAGCCCCGGGCGAGGTAACGTACCCGGGGCTTCGGCATGCCCGGTCGGCATGCGACGGGCGATACGCAGCTAGCGCGATGCCAGGGCCGCCGCGTTTTCCGGCTGCGCGTCCTGCATCTGCCGCGACGCCTGCCACCAGTACTTGCCCGCGCGCTGCTGCGAATCGCGGATCGCGAGATACGTCGTACTCCAGAGCTGTGCCGCGTTGGCTTCGGTCGCATCGGCGCTGCGCGTGCCGAACGCGTCGGTCTGGTACTTGCCGTTCACGTAGGACCACGTCCACATCTCCGACGTCCGCATGTCGCGTCCGTTCGAGATCACCTGCCAGATCGTCTGCCGCGCCTGCGCGAGCAGCGTGCGGGTCGCGGCCGACAGGTCCTGGCGCGCGAGCTGGCGATCGAGCCCGGCCACCCACATCGCCTGCTGCCACGACCAGATCACCGTGCCGTGATACGCGGAACTCGTGAATTTCGGCCACAGTGCCTGGCTCGCATACGCAGGGTTCGCGATCAGCATGCCGGCATCGGTCACGAGCCCGGTCGGGAACGGCCGCGTGACGTCGGCGACGATCCGCTGGAGCTGGTCGTCCGGCGGTGTGCCGAACAGCAACGCGAAGCCGCCATCGGAGTTCATCACCGGAATCGGGTTGCCCTGCTGATCGAGCGACAGCGCGTAAAAGGCCAGCGGTGCGCCAGGCGCGGCACCGGCCGGCACGCCGGCGGACGGCGCATAGGCCGACACGTCGGCGGTCGCCTGCGCGGCCGGCACGCTGACCTGGAACAGTGGCGGCGCCTGCGTTTCCCATGTGGCCGCCTGGTTTGCCGTGTTGGCGAGCGTCGCGCGCTGTCCGGCATCCAGGTACGGATCGAGCAGGCCGCGCGTGAGGAACGCGTTCGCCGCGCGCAACGCGGCCGGCACGAGCACCGCGTTCACGTCGTACGGGTAGACGCCGCCGCCGAGCCCGTCGGTGCTGTCGCGCCAGTTGCCGACGATCTCGCCGGGCCGCAGGTGGATCAGGTTCGCGACCGACGGCTGCTGCGCGAACGGCTGCGCGGTGGTCGCGACGTGCAGCAGGTTGACGACCAGGCGGGCGCCGTTGGTCTGCCCGTCGCTGCCGCGCTGGGCCAGATACGCAGCCGCACGCGCCTGGCCGCGCGTATCGTCGATCAGCCACGCGGCCGCGATCGGCGCGAGCAGGTAGTCGCTGTCGATCATCTTGTAGTCGTAGGTCGGCGTCGGATCGTTCGGCTTCCCGTTCTTCTGGTTGTCGACGAGTGCGAACTCGCCGATGCCTTCCTCGTGCGCGACCTTGCCGTCGGCCGACAGCCGGCTCAGCACCGACGACAGGCCGGCCTCGATCGCCGCGGGTTCGAGCACGGGCATCAGCATGCGAACCGAGATCAGCGTGTCGCGGCCGAAGTAGGTGTCGTACTGCCACGAGCCCGCCAGCAGCTTGTCGTGGAAGCTCAGGAATTCGAGCACGTTCTGGCTCACGGGGTCGGGGTTCACCGACGGCGCGAGCAGATCGTCGCGCGTGATCGGCGACAACGGCGTCTCGCCCGACAGCGCATCGACATGCAGCCGCAGCGTGTGCGAGCCCGCCGGTGCGCTCAGGACGAGCTTGCCGCCCGCAGCCGGCACGATGCTGCCGCCGTCGCGCAACGTGATGCGCAGCGAATAGCCGGGCGCGCCGTCGATCCGGTCGCGTTGCCATTTTGCGGCGCTGCCCTGGACCGTCGGCGCGGCGAGAATCTGTTGCGGAATCGTTGCGCCGCCGTTGAAGTCGCGCAGGAAGCGCACGTTGCTGAGCACGGCCTGGCGGATCGTCAGCGTGCCGGTGTCCACCGACACGTCGGCGCCGATGCCGTACAGCGGGCGGCCGTGCGCGTCGGGTGCCGACAGCGCGGACGGCGGCGTGTCGAGGCTCCAGTTCACCGGCTGCGCGGTGTCGTCGAACCACAGCCCTGTGCCGCTGTTGCCGGCGGGGAAGACCACGAGCAGGCGCGGTTTCGTCGACGAGCGCACCAGCAGGTGCGCGGCGACCTTGTCCTGCCGGTAGAACGCGTTGATCTGGCCGCCGGCGTCCATACGGAACGACAGCGCGGCGTTGTTCGACGGCGGGCTGTTCGATTCGACGTTGTCGTCGTTGCAGGCCGCGAGCAGGCCGGCGCAGATGAATCCGAGGCACAGCGACTTCACAAGGCGATGCATGTTGATGTCCCTCCTGATGACTGGCGATTTTTTATCGGGATGGTCGAATGAACGGATCTGTTGTCCGTTTGGTACCGTGTCGCGGGCATTCGAGTGAATGCCGGGTGTTAATCAGGATGTGATGCTGTTGCGGTGAGTGAATCGAGCAGGAAATTGGCAAACAGGCGATAAATGCCGAAAGCTGAAACGGCAAGGGACGCCGCCCCGACGTGAAGCGAGAAAAGGCAAGGCGGACGGCGTTCGTACAGATGCGTGCCGGCTTGTGTGCGGCGGGAGAAAATCAATCGTAAGCCGCTGTAGGGGATTCTAAATTTTCGGAAGAATCGAAGTCAATGACGTTTTCCTGATTTCAGGCGGTTTTGCGAAAAGGCGATCGTAACTATTACTCATTGAGTCGGTAAATTATGCGATTTAATGAAGGCGGGTATTGGAATCCGGATATTCGGTGAATAAATAATCGGCAATGACGTTTCATTTTGCCGATTGCTGTCGTGCCGGAATTGAATCGTCGAGTTTGCGCGGGCGATTGCCGAGGCGCGTAGGCCTGCGCCGAAGCGGCGCGCGCGAAGCCGGGCAAGCCGCGTTCCCGCGATTCAATGGAAGGCTGCGCGATCGTTCCATCGGAGCCTTCAAGTTTGGTAGGCTTGGCGATTGCCGCCGCTTGCGCGGATCGCGCCGTCGGTGAGCGACACGGTGAAAATGCGCGTATCGTCGCCGGAAAGGCCGGACGACAGCCGATTCGATACGCGTTTTTTCCCCCGTTGCCGCGACCGCGTGCAAGCGAAGCGGGCAGACGACCGGCCGGGCATCACCCGGCCGGCCACGAAGCGGGCCGAGCCCGCATCGTGAACACCAACGAACAGGAGCAACCGAAGTGATCCGACATATCGTCATGTGGAAGTTGAAAGAATCGGCCGAAGGCGCGACGCGCGCGCAGAACGCGCTGAAGCTGAAGGAAAAGCTCGAAGGCTGCCGCGACCTCGTGCCGGGCACGCTGCAGATCGACGTCGGCGTGGCAACGCCCGGCCTCGACGCGACCGCCGACATCGTGCTCGTGTCCGATTTCGCGGACAAGGCCGCGCTCGACGCCTACCAGGTGCACCCGGTTCACCAGGAAGTGAAGAAATTCGTCGTCGCGGTGGCCGAGTCGCGCGAATGCGTCGACTACATCGTCGACAGCGCACGATGAGCGACGCGGCAACCCCGACGGACGGCCCGTCGATCGAAAGCCCGTTCGTCGACCTCCTCGGCGTGCAGCTCGTGTCCGCGAAGGACGGGGCGAGCGAGCTCGTGCTGCCGCTCGAAGAGCGGCACATGAACACGTGGAGCATCGCGCACGGCGGCGTGACGATGACGCTCGCGGACATCGCACTCGCGATGGCCGCGCGCAGCCTGACCGACGACGGTGTCGGCGTCGTGACGGTCGAGATGAAGGTGAACTTCATGCAGCCGGGACGCGGCGAGTTGCGCGCTTACGGGCGCGTGATGCATCGTTCGACGACGATGGCCTACTGCGAAGGCGAAGTGCGCGACAGCGACGGCAATTTCGTCGCGAAGGCGCTCGGCACGTTCAAGTACATGCGGCGGCTCGCGGTGGGTCGCGACATCAAGCGGCAACGCTCGCGCACGGCGCCGGACGCCCAGCCCGGCCCGAGCGACGCGTAAGCGCCGGAACGCACGGCCCTGCCGCTTTGCCGGCAGGGCCGTTTTGTTTTTCACGGCGCAGGTGTGCCGTCGAACGCGTTCACGGCAGGCCGAGAGAGGGCCGGGATTGCGCACCGCGCCTGCGCGACGAGGGCGTGGCATCATGTGACGCTTGTCCGTTCACGGCGTCGCACCGGCGCCGTCCTTATCGATGCCGCTGAATCCGAAGATCGCCCAGGTGCTCGACATGATCGAGCGCGCGAAACGTCCGTCCTACCATCACCAGACGCCGCGGCAGGCGCGCGCCGCGTACGAGAAGAGCGCGCCGATCCTCGACGTCGCACCGGCGCCGATGCATTCGGTCGAGGAGTGCGTGGTCCCGACGCGCGATGGCCGCACGATCGGCGCGCGGCTGTTCCTGCCGGTCGCGCCGAGCCTCGCGGAGCCGCTGCCTGCGCTCGTGTACTACCACGGCGGCGGTTTCACGGTCGGCAGCGTCGATACGCACGACGCGTTGTGCCGGATGTTCGCGCACGACGCGCAGTGTGCGGTGCTGTCGGTCGGCTACCGGCTCGCGCCGGAGCACCGGTTCCCGACCGCGGTGAACGACGCCGACGACGCGTTGCAATGGCTGCATCGCGAGGCCGCCACGTTCGGCATTGATGCCGAACGGCTGGCCGTCGGCGGCGACAGCGCGGGCGGCACGCTCGCGACCGTCTGCGCGGTGCTCGCACGCGATGCGGGCATTCGCCTCGCGCTGCAGATGCTGATCTATCCGGGCGTGACGGGCTACCAGGACACCGGATCGCACGCACGGCTCGCGAACGGCTACTTGCTGACGCAGGACACGATCCAGTGGTTCTTCACGCAATACGTGCGCGATCGGTCGGACCGCGACGACTGGCGTTTCGCACCGCTCGACGGCACGCGCGATGCGCCGTCGTTCGCGGGCGTCGCGCCGGCGTGGATCGCGACGGCCGAATACGATCCGCTGAGCGATGAGGGTGCCGCGTATGCAGAGAAGTTGCGTGCGGCGGGCAATGCGGTCACGCTGGTCTGCTATCCGGGGATGATCCACGAATTCTTCAAGATGGGCGGCTACATCCCCGAGGTGCGGGCCGCGCATGCCGATGTGGTCGCGGCACTGAAGGCCGCATTCGACGACGTTTGACGGCATTTGACGGCGCGCGCGCCGCGTGGAGGGCTGCGATGACGGACGGCGTGGTGGAAACGGGCGACTGGACGGTGCTGGGCGGCGACGCCGCGCGGATCCGCGACGCGGTGTTCGTGCGCGAGCAGCAGATTCCGCCGGAATGGGAGCTCGACGACGACGATCCGCTGTCGCTCCACGCGGTGGCGTACCGGGTCGATGCGGCGACCGGCGTGCGCCGCGCGGTCGCGACGGGGCGGCTGCTGCCGTCGGGCACGATCGGCCGCGTCGCGGTGCTGGCCGATGCACGCGGCCAGGGCGTCGGGTCGGCCGTATTGGACGCGCTGCTGGACGCGGCGCGGCGCCGCGGCGAAATCGTCGTGCGGCTCTATGCGCAGGATTCGGCTGTGTCGTTCTACTTGCGGCACGGCTTCACGGCGGTCGGTGAACCGTTCGTCGAAGCCGGCGTGCCGCACGTCGAGATGGCGCGGGCGCCGTAGCACGGCGCCCGCACGCGTGCTCAGCGCGGCGGGGTCGCGTCGAGGTCGAACGTGAACGCGCGCTCGAACGAACCCGGCCGCACGGTACGGTGCGAACCGTCGTCGTCGCAGCGCTCCTTGATCTCGACCGTGAGCCGCACGCCTTCCTTCATCGTGACGCGCAGCGCGGTCGTGCCGCGCGTGCCGTATTCGGGCGTCTCGATGAACGCGGCCGACAGCGCACGCTCGCGCTCGATCGGAATGCCGGTGTGCGGCAGCGCGTCGTCGGCCGCGACATGCGGGTCGCGCATCAACGCGATCAGGTCGTCGAGCGACGGGGTCGGATTGTCGGTGAGCAGCGTGCCGAGCTCCGCGCGTTTGCGCACCACTTTCGGCCAGGGCGTATCGAGCCGCGCATTCGACAGCGCATGCACGCCGGGCGCGATCGCGACGGGGGCGGCGACACCGCTTTCGCCTTCGGGCGCACGATTGCAGAACCACGCGAGTTCGCGCCGCCTCCAGTCGCCGACGAGCAGGTTGAAGCCGTTGTAGACGGCCGCATGCTCGGCCAGCCGCCCGAGATAGTCGAGCGGCGCAACGGACGGGCCGCCGAGGAAATCGGACACGAGCTTGCCGCGGGTCGGCGCGCCGGCGCGGATGTCGAACGGCGCGCGGTAGTTCGTCAGCGCGGCGAACCGGCCGTCGCGCGAGACGCCGAGCCACGTGCCGCCCGCTTCGAGATCGCGGCCGGCCAGTACGCCCGGGACATCTTCCCACCACGAAACCGGCGCGCTCGTCCGGCGAAAGAACTCGTCGCGGTTGGCGGTGAGGGTAAAGACGGGACCGGCGGCGGCATCGGGCTGCCAGTCGAAGGCAATCAGACACATCGGGCGAATCTCTCGCAGGAAACATCGGGCGCCGGCTGCGACTCGCGAGCCGGCGCGCGAACGGGTTGTCAGTGCGTCACGCTTCCGTCGGCCATGCGTACGGCAGCGCGTCGAACGCGAGCACCGGGCCGTCGGCCGAACCGAGGTGCACCGTGCCGTTGTCGAGCGCGGCGAGCTTGATCTCGACGAGCGCGTCGACGCCGCCCGCGGGCGCGGCCGCCGCGTTGACGATCATCCCGCACGGCTGGCCGGGATCGTCGCTGTGGAACAGCTCGACGCCGGCATGCACGGTATCGGTCTCGCCGGCGACGTGCGCGAGCGCCGTGCGGCGCTTGATCGTGCCGCGGTACTGGCTGCGTGCGACGATTTCCTGGCCCGGGTAGCATCCCTTGCGAAAGTTAACGGCGCCGATCACGTCGAAGTTGACCATCTGCGGCACGAACTGTTCGACGGCAGGCTGCGTGATGCGCGGTTCGCCCGCGCGGATGTCGAGCCAGTCCCATACGGCCGGCGACACGACCGGCAGCGTACCGCCGAGCGCGGCGACGCGCGCGTCGACTTCCGCACGCGGGCCGATCCACAGATAGCGCTTGCGGCCGGCTGCATCGGGCACGCGGATCAGCGTGCCGGCCGGGCCGTCGACCTTCACGTGCACGCCGTCCGGCAGCGCGTCGAAGATGCCCGACAGCACGTCGCGCACGTCGCCCGCGAAGCCGACCACCGCGAGCGTGTCGCTCGCGTCCGTCAGTTTCGCCTTCGCGCGCAGCACGAACATCGACAGCCGCTTCTGCACGGCGGGCTGCACGTCCTTCGACACCAGCAGGCGCACGCCGTGGCCGGCGCGCCACGCGAGGAACGACCCGAGGAGGCGCCCCTTCGGCGAGCAATAGCCGGACAGCCGCGCGCTCGCGGCGTCGAGATGCTCGATGTCGTTGGTGAGCTGGCTGTGCAGGAACGTCGCGGCGTCGTCGCCGGCCACGTCGATCACGCCGAACTGCGGCAGCGGCATGCAGGCGCCCGGCGCGTCGAAATCGGCGGCGGACGGGCGGGGAAAAACGGGGAGCGAGGCAGATGCGGCCTGGGCAGCCGGTGAAGCGAACGGTGTGCTCATGGAATGAGGGAACAGTCAACCCTGACTTTGACGAAGGCGAGCAAGTATTATATGGGTCTTACCTGAGTCACGTTTCCATGTCCCTACTGAAGAAATGCGCCGCGACGATCGTGGCGCTGGCCGTCGTTGTGGCCGCTGCCGGCGCGGGCGGCGGGTATTACTGGGCGACCCGGCCACTGCTGCTGGGTTCCGCATCGCTCGACGTCACGATCAAGCCGCGCAGCAGCGTGAAGAGCGTCGCGCTGCAGCTCAGGCGCGGCGGCGTGCCGGTCGAGCCGCTCGGCTTCGTCGCGATGACGCGCGTGCTCGGGCTGTCGAGCCGGCTCAAGTCCGGCAACTACGAATTCAAGACCGGCATCACGCCGTACGAGGTACTCCAGAAGATCGCGCGCGGCGACGTGAACGAATACGTCGCGACGGTCATCGAAGGCTGGACCTTCAAGCGGATGCGCGCGGAACTCGATGCGAACCCCGATCTTGCCCACTCGACGGCCGGCATGAGCGATGCCGAGCTGCTGCGCGCGATCGGCGCGCCGGACAACGCGGTGCAACGCGGCAGCGGCGAGGGGCTGTTCTTCCCCGATACCTACCTGTTCGACAAGGGCACGAGCGACCTGAACATCTATCGGCGCGCATACCATCTGATGCAGACGCGTCTCGACGAGGCCTGGGCCGCGCGCGTGCCGGGCCTGCCGTACAAGACGCCTTACGAAGCGCTGACGATCGCGTCGATCGTCGAGAAGGAAACGGGCCATGCGGCCGATCGCGCATTCGTCGCGGCCGTGTTCGCGAACCGGCTGCGCATCGGCATGCCGCTGCAGACCGATCCGTCGGTGATCTACGGGCTCGGCGACGCGTACGACGGCCGCCTGCGCAAGCGCGACCTGCTGGCCGACACTCCTTACAATACCTACACCCGACGCGGGCTGCCGCCGACGCCGATCGCGTTGCCGGGCGTCGCCGCGCTGCAGGCGGCGATCAATCCGGCCCAGACGAGCGCGCTCTATTTCGTCGCGAAAGGCGATGGCACGAGCGTGTTCTCGGACACGCTCGGCGACCACAACAAGGCCGTGGACAAGTACATACGAGGTCAATAATGGCGAGCGGTAAATTCATCACGTTCGAAGGCATCGACGGGGCGGGGAAGACCACCCACCTGCAATGGTTCTGCGAACGCCTCCAGGGCAAGCTGGCCGCGGCCGGCCGGCAGGTCGTCGTCACTCGCGAGCCGGGCGGCACGCAGCTCGGCGAGAAACTGCGCGAGATCCTGCTGAACCAGCCGATGGATCTCGAGACGGAAGCGCTGCTGATGTTCGCCGCGCGTCGCGAGCATCTCGCGCTCGTGATCGAGCCGGCGCTCGCACGCGGCGACTGGGTCGTGTCCGATCGCTTCACCGATGCGACGTTCGCGTACCAGGGCGGCGGCCGCGGGCTGCCGCGCGACAAGCTCGAGACGCTCGAGCGCTGGGTGCAGGGCGGCTTCCAGCCCGACCTGACGGTGCTGTTCGACGTCGCGCCCCAGGTCGCGAGCGAGCGGCGCGGCGCCGCGCGCATGCCCGACAAGTTCGAAAGCGAGTCCGACGCGTTCTTCGCGCGCACGCGCGGCGAATACCTGCGGCGTGCGGAAGAGGCGCCGCACCGTTTCGCGATCGTCGACGCGACGCGGACGATTCCCGAGATTCGCCAGCAGCTCGAGCGCGTGCTCGCCGCGCTGTAATTGCAAGGAACGCACCACATGATCTATCCGTGGCAGACCGACGACTGGAACCGCCTGCAGCAACTGCGTGCGCAATGGCCGCACGCGCTGCTGCTGCACGGCCAGGCCGGGATCGGCAAGCTGCAGTTCGCGCAGCATCTCGCGCAGGGCTTCCTGTGCGAATCGCCGCAGCCGAACGGCGAGCCGTGCGGCGCCTGCGCGGCCTGCACGTGGTTCTCGCAGGGCAACCATCCGGACTACCGGATCGTGCTGCCCGAGGCGCTGGCGGGCGAGGCGCCGGGCGCCGCGGACGACCCGAAAGCGGCCGACGCGGACGAAGGCGGCAAGAAGACCCGTGCGCCGAGCAAGGAAATCAAGATCGAGCAGGTGCGCGCGCTGCTCGATTTCTGCGGGGTCGGTTCGCACCGCGGCGGCGCGCGCGTCGTCGTGCTGTATCCGGCCGAGGCGCTCAACGTCGCCGCGTCGAACGCGCTGCTGAAAACGCTGGAGGAGCCGCCGTCCGGCGTCGTGTTCCTGCTCGTGTCGGCGCGTATCGACCGCCTGTTGCCGACGATCATCAGCCGCTGCCGGCAGTGGCCGATGACCGTGCCGGCGCCCGACGCGGCCGCGGCGTGGCTCGCGGCGCAGGGCGTCGAGCATGCGGATGCGCTGCTCGCCGAGGCCGGCGGCGCGCCGCTCGCCGCGCTGGCGCTCGCGAGCGACGAGAACCGCCCGCTGCGCGACTACACGCTCGGGCAGCTCGCGGCCGGTGCGGCATGCGACCCGTTCGCGTGCGGCGAGACGCTGCAGAAACTGCCGGTGCCGCTGGTGCTCGGCTGGCTGCAGCGCTGGCTGTACGACCTGCTCGCGCAGCGGATGGCGGGCGCGCCGCGCTACTTCCCGATGCATGCGGCGGCGCTCGCGCGGTGCGCGGAAGCGGTCGATGCGAACGCGTTCGCGCGTTTCATGAAGGCCGTGACGCGGCAGCGGACGGTCGAGAACCATCCGCTCAACGCGCGGCTCGTATTCGAGGAATTGTTTCTCGGGTACCGGGAAATCTTCGCGTGATCCGGCATTGTTTCCCGTGGGTTGCGAAACGATGACCGGCTCACGCCGCGACGCGACCGTGGCCGGCCGGCCCGCGAACGCCGCCCGTTGCCGCATGCCGGCGCGCGCATGAGCGCGCGCCTTACGAATTCAGGAAACACGATGTTCGTCGACTCTCACTGCCATATCAATTTCAAGGGCCTGGCCGACCGCCTGCCGGCCGTGCTCGAGAACATGCGCGAGCACGACGTCACGCACGCACTGTGCGTGTCCGTCGATTTCGAGACGCTGCCGGAGGTCCTTGCGATCGCGGACGCGCACGACAACGTCTATGCGTCAGTCGGCGTGCATCCCGATCACGAGGACGCGCGCGAGCCGACACTCGCGGAGCTCGTCGAGCTGGCCGCGCACCCGAAGGTCGTCGCGATCGGCGAAACGGGCCTCGACTACTACCGCCTCGAAGGCCGCTCGATCGCCGACATGGAGTGGCAGCGCGAACGCTTTCGCACGCACATCCGCGCGGCGACCGCGACGATGAAGCCGCTGATCATCCACACGCGCTCGTCGTCGGAGGACACGCTGCGGATCATGGCCGAGGAGCGCGCGGACGTGCCGGGCGGCGTGATGCACTGCTTCACCGAGCCGTGGCCGGTGGCCGAGCAGGCGCTCGCGCAGAACTTCCATATCTCGCTGTCGGGCATCGTCACGTTCAAGAACGCGACCGACGTGCAGGACGTCGCGCGGCGCGTGCCGCTCGACCGTCTGCTGATCGAGACCGACTCGCCGTACCTCGCGCCGGTGCCGTATCGCGGCAAGCCGAATGAACCTGCGTACGTCAGCCATGTCGGACGCTTTATCGCGTCCGAGCGCGGGATCGCCGTCGAGGCACTGGCCGACGCGACGACGCAGAACTTTTTCCGGCTGTTCAAGATCGCCCGCTAACGACGTGCGCGCAGCCGACAACCCAGGGAAGGAGCCCACAACAATGACGAAGCCGACCAACCATCTGCCGAAACGTGCACTCGTTGCCGCCGCGCTCGTCGCGAGCGGCCTGTTCGCGGCAGCCGGCGCGCATGCCGAATCGCTCGACGCGATCGTCAAGGCCGTCAAGTTCGACGACATCGCCGACATCGGCAAGCAGCTCAAGAGCGGCAAGCTCGACCCGAACACGATCGCGCCGAATGGCGACCCGCTGATCGTGATCGCCGCGCGCGAGAAGTCCGACAAGGTCGCGGCGGCGCTCGCCACGACGCCGAACGTCGACCTCGAGAAGGAAGACAAGGCTGGCGAAACCGCGCTGATGCTTGCCTCGCTGAACGGCGACCTCGGCCTTGCGAAGCTGCTGGTCGACAAGGGCGCGGAAGTCAGCAAGAAGGGCTGGGCGCCGCTGCACTACGCGGCCACCAACGGCCAGGACGCGGTCGTGAAGCTGCTGCTCGACCACGACGCGTATATCGATACCGCATCGCCGAACGGCACGACGCCGCTGATGATGGCCGCACGCGGCAACCATGCGTCGACGGTGACGCTGCTGCTCGACCAGGGAGCCGATCCGCAGGTGAAGAACCAGCTCGGCATCACCGCGCTCGAATTCGCGAAGCACTACAACGCGCCGGACGCGATCGAGATCCTGAGCAAGCGGACGACGCGCATCGGGGCGTCGACGCCGGCAGACGCGCAAAAGAGTGCAAAATAACGGTTTTCGGTGCGGCAGACGGTGCCCGCCCGGCCGGATGCCGGCCGGAGCAGGGCATCCCGGCGCCGCGCCGGCCAGGGCAGCAGGCGGTCTCGGGCCGCATTGACATAAGGAACACCATGTTGCGCGCAATGTTTTGTGCCGCGGCGTTTGCCGTGCCGTTGTCGGCGGCGGCTTTCACGGGCGCGGATCTCGACCGGCTGTGCGCGAAGACGGACGTCAAGTCGCGGGCGTCGTGCGCGGCCTACATCGAAGGCGCCGCCGACGGCGTCTACAACACCATCGATGCGATCGGCGGCACGACGGGGCCGCGGGTCGGCCAGTATTTCTGCCTGCCGCCCGACATCCGGGCGCAGCAGATGACCGACGCGGTGCGCAAGTACATCGCGGAAAATCCGAAGCTGGCCGACTACAACGCGAGCACCGCGGTGTCGCTCGGTCTCGGCAAGGCGTTTCCCTGCAGGAGCGGCAACTGATCTGACGCCGTGTCCGGGCACGCGCGTGGCCCGGACGTCGCCGACGCATCCAGGACGAGGCGTGCACGTCTCATCACCCAAGGGCGCCGATGATTTCAATCGAGGAACTGCAGCGCATCACCGATGCGCCGCTGCATTCGTGGCTCGGCACGCTGGCCGTGTCGGTCATCGTCATGCTGGTCGTCACGGTCGTGCACCGCCTCGGCGCACGCATCGTCAAGCGCCTCGCGCAGCCGTATCCGCTGATGAGCGCGATCCTGCGCTACATCGACAAGCCGTCGCTCGTCGTGCTGGCGCTGCTGGCGCTCGAGTTCGTGTGGGTCCAGGCGGACGACGGCATGTCATTCGTGCGCGGCATGCGCACCGCGGCCGCGGTCGGCTCGATCGTGTCGCTCACGTGGCTGCTGGTGCGGCTCGCGGCCGGCGTCGGCGACGCGATCATCCAGGCGCATCCGATCGATACGGCAGACAACCTCCAGGCGCGGCGCATCCATACGCAGGCCAAGGTGCTCGTGCGGACCGTGATGGTGCTGATCGTGATCATCGGCACCGGCGCCGCGCTGATGACGTTCCCGAACGTGCGCCAGGTGGGCGCGAGCCTGCTGGCGTCGGCCGGCGTCGCGGGCCTGGTCGCGGGTATCGCCGCGCGGCCGGTGCTCGGCAACCTGATCGCCGGGCTGCAGATCGCGCTCACGCAGCCGATCCGGCTCGACGACGTGGTCGTGATCCAGGGCGAGTGGGGGCGTATCGAGGAAATCACCGGTTCGTTCGTGTCGGTGCGGCTGTGGGACCAGCGGCGCCTCGTCGTGCCGCTGCAATGGATCATCGAGAACCCGTTCACGAACTGGACGCGCAGCAGCTCGGAGATCATCGGCACGGTATACCTGTCGGTCGATTACCGTACGCCGCTCGCACCGCTGCGCGAGGAGCTCGCGCGGCTCGTCCATGCGGCGCCCGAGTGGGACGGCCGCGTGCAGGTGCTGCAGGTGACCGACGCGACGGAGCGCACGATGCAGTTGCGCGCGCTCGTCAGCGCGGCCGACTCGTCGTCGTGCTGGGACCTGCGTTGCCGCGTGCGCGAAGGGTTGATCGCCTATCTGCAGGACCGCTATCCGCAATGCCTGCCGCGCAGCCGGATGGAACTGTATCCGCACGATTCCGCGCCGGATGCGCCGAATCCCGAACGGCCGCACGCGCGCGCCCCTGCCGCCAGTACGGCGGCCAACACCGCGGCCGACCCGCAGGCCGTCGAAGGCCGCTGAACGCGGCTCGCCCGCCATCGTCATGACCGTGCTGAAAACGCTTGCCATCGCCAATTACCGCTCGCTGCGCGAGCTGATCGTGCCGCTCGCGGCGCTCAACGTCGTCACGGGGCCGAACGGCAGCGGCAAGTCGAGCGTGTACCGCGCGTTGCGGCTGCTCGCCGACACCGCGCAGGGGCGCGTGATCCCGTCCCTCGCGCGCGAAGGCGGGTTGCCGTCGACGCTGTGGGCCGGCCCCGAGCGTTTCTCGCGGGCGATGCTGGACGGCGACGCGCCGGTCACCGGCACGGTGCGCAAGGGGCCCGTGAGCCTGAAGCTCGGTTTCGCCTGCGACGATTTCGGTTATTCGATCGATCTCGGCATGCCGATTCCGAGCCGCTCGCAGTTCTCGCTCGATCCGGTCGTCAAGCGCGAGTGCATCTGGGGCGGCGCGGTGCTGCGCCCGTCGACGCTGCTGGTCGACCGGCAGGGCGCGCAGATCCGCGCGCGCACCGCGACCGGCGACTGGCAGACGATTCCGCAGCCGGTGGCGAGCTTCGACAGCATGATGACCGAGTTCGCCGACCCGACCGGTGCGCCGGAAATGATCGCGGTGCGCGAACGGATCCGCTCGTGGCGCTTCTACGACCATTTCCGCACCGATGCGCAGGCACCCGCGCGGCAGTCCCACGTCGGCACCCATACGCCGGTGCTCGCGGACGACGGCGCCGATCTGGCCGCCGCGCTGCAGACGATTCGCGAAATCGGCGACGGCGCGGCACTCGATGCGGCGATCGACGACGCATTTCCGGGCGCGTCGGTCGAGATCGACAATCCGGGCGGCCGTGGCCGCTTTGACGTGCTGATGCGCCAGCCGGGGCTGCTGCGGCCGCTCGCGGCGGCCGAGCTGTCGGACGGCACGCTGCGTTACCTGCTGCTCGCGGCGGCGCTGCTGACACCGCGGCCGCCGGCGCTGATGGTGCTGAACGAACCGGAAACCAGCCTGCACCCCGATCTGCTGCCGGCGCTCGGCCGCCTGATCGCGCAGGCGGCGCAGCGTTCGCAGGTGCTGGTCGTGTCGCACGCGGCGCGGCTCATCGCGACGCTCGAGCGCGAGGCCGGCTGCGAATCGCTGGTGCTCGACAAGCAGCTCGGCGCGACGGGGCTCGTCGACGCGGACACGCGCGACCTGCCGCCATGGAAGTGGCCGTCGCGCTGACGGGCGGCGCGGCGTGCGTTCGGGGGCGTTCGGGTGCGATCGTCGCGTCCGGGGGCCATATCGGCACGGCAGGCGGAATGTATCCTGCCTGTAACAACACCCATAAAATGAAAGACGGGCGGTTCCGGGCAACGGGATCGCGAATAATGAGGAGATATCCGGCGGGCGCTGCATCGGGGCGAGCCGCGCGCGAAAGCGCAAGGGCCCGCCGGCCGTGCCGCAACGGACAGGACACAGGAGACGTGGACCATGAGAATTGCCCAGATCGCGCCGCTGACCGAATCGGTGCCGCCGAAGCTGTACGGCGGCACGGAGCGCGTCGTGTCCTACATCACCGAGGCGCTCGTCGAGCTCGGTCATGACGTGACGCTGTTCGCCAGCGGCGATTCGACGACGCGGGCGAAGCTCGAGCCGGTCTGGCCGCGTGCACTGCGGCTCGACTCGTCGATCCGCGACCGGGTCGCGCCGCACATGCTGCTGATGGAGACGGTCGCGCGCCGCGCGAAGGACTTCGACGTGCTCCATTTCCACATGGATTACTACTCGTTCTCGGTCTTCAACCGGCAGGAAACGCCTTACGTGACGACGCTGCACGGCCGGCTCGACCTGCCCGAGCAGCAGCCGGTGTTCGACACGTTCAACACGGCGCCGGTGATCTCGATTTCGAACTCGCAGCGCCAGCCGCTGCCGCAGGCGAAATGGCTGACGACCGTCTACCACGGGCTGCCCGATACGCTGTACATGCCGCAGCCCGTCGAGCCGCGCTATCTCGCGTTCCTCGGCCGCATCTCGCCGGAGAAGCGCGTCGACACGGCGATCCGCATCGCCCGTCAGTGCGGGTTGCCGATCAGGATCGCCGCGAAGGTCGATGCGGCCGACCAGGAATACTTCGAGCGCGAGATCAAGCCGCTTTTCGCGTTGCCGCACGTCGAATACATCGGCGAGATCGCCGATCACCAGAAGGCCGAATTCCTGTCGGGCGCGCATGCGCTGCTGTTTCCGATCGACTGGCCGGAGCCGTTCGGCCTCGTGATGATCGAGGCGATGTCGTGCGGCACGCCGGTGATCGCGTTCAATCGCGGCGCGGTGCCCGAAGTGGTGGACGAGGGCGTGTCGGGTTTCATCGTCGAGGATGAAATCAGCGCGGTGGCCGCCGTGAACCGGCTGCACCTGCTGCCGCGCGCGCGCGTGCGGCAGCGCTTCGAGGCGCGCTTCACGTCGCGCCGCATGGCGCAGCAGTATGTCGACGTCTACCAGTCGGTGATCCGCGCACAGAAACGCTCGCGCTTCAAGGTCATCGACTCGACGACCTGACGCGCGTCGCGCGCGGATAAAAAAACGGCGATGCCCGCGAGGACATCGCCGTTTGTGCGTGGCCCGCGCGCGGTGCGCACGGGCGGCACGCCAGCGTCAGATCTTCAGCTTCGAGACCTTCGTGCCGTTGATCGACACGTCGCCCATCAGGCCCGCGTTCGTCAGCACGACGACCTGGACCGGTGCGGTGGCCGTGGTCGTGTCGACCGCGCCGTTCGCGCCCATCTTCACGAGCGCGACCGACGCGCCGGCGCCGGCGGCCCAGCCGTCCGAGCCGCGGAATTCGTCGAGCGCTTCCTGCGTCATGAACAGGAACACGATCGCCTTCGACTGCGCACCGGCCTGCAGGCCGACCGACAGCGACGACGTGTTGTAGTAGCCGACCGTGCTGCCGCCGACGCGCAGTGCGCCGTTGCCGGACTGGCCGCCGACGATGAAGCCGGCCTGGATCACGTCCGGGAAGACAAGCACGCCGCGCGACTTCGCGACGAGTTCCCGCGAACCCTTGACCGTGGAGTACATGCGCGACAGCGTGGCGTCGACGCTCGAGTCGATTGCCTGGCGCTTCGACGCGTTGGTCGCGGCGTTGTCCGGCTTGTCCGGGGTGGTGGTGCAACCGGTGAGCGCGAGGCTACCGACGATGAGCGCAGCGGCGGCTTTCAGCACAAGATTCCGTTTTTGCATCGTTCTTCTCCATCGGATGACGTTCGGAGTGAGTCTCGCTCAGGGAGCGGATCACGTCGGCAGTTATATCACAATGGATTACACCCCCTTTTCGTCCGCGCAACAAAAAGCGTCAAATCGCGCGAGGGTGTCGCGGCGTGCCAACGGACGATCCGGCGCCCGCTCGCCGGGGGCGGGGCGGCATGCGGGCGCAGCGGTCGATCGTGCGGTGGGTGGCGCCTGCGGCGCGCATCAGTGCGTGACGGGCGGAACGGGTGGAGCCGGCGGCTTGATCGGCGGGCGGCGCAGCATGCGGCGGATCAGCGCGATCACGACGCCGCACGCGAACAGGAACGCGGCCGGCACGACCCAGTAGCCGACGAACGCATGCCACAGGTAGCCCGCGAGCGTATTGCGGCGCAGCACGTATTCGTCGCGGGCCGCCTGCTGGCGCGGCGCGTTGGCGGCGAGCACGTCGGCCGGGCAGCCGGCCGCGCGCGCCTCGTCAGGATCCCCGTGGCACTTCGCGGCGGCGCCGGCGGCCTGCTGCGCATCGGTGAGCTGCCAGGTGGTCAGCGCGAGCTGCAGGTCCGCCTTGTTGTAGGCCATTTCCTCGCGGATCTCGCGGACGGCGACGATCGCGACGGGCACGGCCCAGAACACGATCACGATCAGCCAGCGGCGGAACCAGCGGTGTTGTCTCCATGCCATCCATGCCTCCGTTTGACGCGCGTGCGCGTCCGTCTCGAGGGCGGCCCGATGGCGCTTCTTGTACTTGGATGGGCCGCGTTGCAGCCATCATAGAAGAAATCGCGGCGAATTGCCGCACCATGTGGCGGCGCCGGCACGGCGGGCCGGGAAAGCGGAGCGGGAGAGGTCGGGGCTGGGCGCGTCGATGCGCGTGCAACGAAAACAAAAATGCCGCGCCCGCCGAAGCGGTGCGCGGCATTCGATACGGGAGCGCCGGAACTCAGGCTGCCGGCTGATTGCTCAGGCAGCTCTTCATGAACGCCTTGCGGTCGTCGCCCTTCTTGCCGGTGGCCTGCGTGTTGCATGCCTTCATCTTTTCCTGCTGCGTCATCGCCTTCGCGGGCTTCGCCGACAGGCAGTCCTTCATGAACGCCTTGCGTTCATCGCCCGTCTTGCCGGCTGCCTGGGTGTTGCAGGCCTTCATCTTGTCCTGCTGGCTGTTCGCCGCGAACGCGGGGGAAGCCAGCATGCCGCCGAGAAGCACTGCGGCTACGAGCGATTGGATTTTCATTTCGACACTCCCATGGGGTGAATTGCGTTTTATCGACGCCGTCACGACGCCCCGCACGATGAGCATGGGGCCGCATCGCGCGGGGCGATCCGATTATGGCCAATCAATGTGAAAACACCAAAACGGCACTTCCTATAACGTTGCAGATACCACGTCCGTTGACGGCGCACCCGGCCGGACGATCGGGGCAAACCATGATGTGCGGCGGCCGGCCCCGGCCGCCGTGCCGGAACCTGCCGGATACCGGCCGCAAGCCTTTACAATCGCGGCCATGAATACTCCGAATCCCGCATCCCCTTCGTCCGCGGCGGCCCTGCCGCGCATCGCCGTGCTCGCCACCGGCGGCACGATTGCCGGTGCCGCGCCCGACGCGGCCAGCACGGCCGGCTACCAGGCCGGCGCGCTCGGCGTCAATTTCCTGGTCGACGCGGTGCCGGCGCTCGCGTCCGTCGCGCGCATCGACGCCGAGCAAGTCGCCAGCATCGACAGCAAGGATCTCGCGCTGCCGCTGTGGAACACGCTCGCCGCGCGGATCGACGCGCTGATGGCCGACCCGGCGGTCGACGGTATCGTGATCACCCACGGCACCGACACGCTCGAGGAAACCGCATATGCGCTGCACCTGGTCGTCAGGGGCGACAAGCCGGTCGTGCTGACGGCCGCGATGCGGCCGGCGACCGCGCTGTCGTCCGACGGCCCGCTGAACCTGCTGAATGCGGTGACGGTGGCCGCGCATCCGTCCGCGCGCGGGCAGGGCGTGCTGGTCGCGTTCAACAACCGGATCCACGGCGCGCGCGACGTGGTGAAGACGAGCACCTATGCGGTCGACGCGTTCCAGTCGCCGGAACTCGGTGCGCTCGGCTGGGTGCAGGACGGCCGGGTCGAATTCGCACGCCGCGTCACGCGTTCGCGCGACGCGCAACTGGCGATCGCGGCGACCTGGCCGCCGGTCGAGGTCGTTGCGAGCTACGCGGGCGTGACGCGCACGGCCGTCGACGCGCTCGTCGCGGCCGGCGTGCGCGGTCTCGTCGTCGCCGGCACCGGCAACGGCTCGATCCATGCGACGCTGCAGGCGGCGCTGGCCGATGCGGTGAACGCAGGCGTGGCGGTGGTGCGCGCGTCGCGCGTCGGGTCGGGGCACGTGATGCGCAACGGCGCCGCGAGCGACGATGCGCTCGGTTTCGTGAGCGCGGGCTCGCTGCACCCGTTCAAGGCGCGCGTGCTGCTGATGCTCGCGCTCGCGAACGGCATTCACGATCGCGATGCATTGCAACGCGCGTTCGATACGCTGTGATTCGATGAGGGGATGACCGACACGCGCCGATTGCACGGCGCGCGTCGCCCATGAAAAAGGCAGGCCGAGCGGCCTGCCTTTTTTGCGTCAGTGCTGCACGAATGCTCAGGACTGCGGCGGAATCACGAGCTTCTGGCCCGGGTAGATCCGGTCCGGGCTCGACAGCATTGGCTTGTTCGCCTCGAAGATCGCCGGGTACTTGTTCGCGTCGCCATATACTTCCTTGGCGATCGCCGACAGCGTGTCGCCCGGCTTCACGTCGTGGTACTGCACTTCCGGATCGTCCGGTTGCAGATCGTCGTCGTTGACGCCCGCGACGCCCTGCACGTTGCCGGCCGCGACCTTGACCTTCGCCTTCGTGTCGAGGTCGGCGACGCTGCCCGACAGTGTCACGGTGCGCGATGCGCCGTCGAACGCCACGGTCAGGTTCGACGTATCGAGACCCTGCGTGTTGATGTAGTTCTTGATGGCATCGGCCGCGGTCTGGTTTGCGGCATTCGGATCTTCCGCTGCTTGCGCGTCGGCATGACCCAGCAGTTTTTCACCCGCCTCTTTGATAAACGAAAGAAGACCCATCGTTGCACTCCTTGGGTGGTTGAAAAGAAAACGCGCCGTGAAGTGGCGAAAAAAACACCGCGCTGGGCGCGGTCACCGGAAGTGACCGCAAGCGCGGCGGTTTTCTCGAAAGGCGTGGCGAAAGTGTAGGCGTTCATCGCGACGATTGCATGAAAAATCGCACGCTCGAACGTAAAGAAATGTAATACGCGAAATCCGACAGGCGGACACCCGACGACGACGTCTGACCGACCAAGGCTTCCCCGGCGTCGCCGGGTGCCGCTGCGGACCCCACCACGCCGCTCTCAGCCCAGAGCGGCGTTTTTCGCCCCGTCCCGCATGCCGTCGGCAGTGCAGGGCGGGGCGCCCCACCGTGATGCGCGCGTGTCCCGCGCATCGATGCGACCGGCCGTGCCGGTCGCGTGTGTCATTCGCGTGTCCGTCATCGCGACGGACCGCGCGTTACTGCATCATCGGAAGCAAGCCGCGCCAGGCGGCATGCGTTCAGCCCGCCGTCTTCTCGATCTCGAAGTTCGACATGATCTCGAGCGCACGCACGAGTGCCGAGTGATCCCACGCCTTGCCGCCGTGCGCTGCGCACACGCTGAACAGCTGCTGCGCGCTCGCCGTGTGCGGCAGGGCGAGGCCGAGCTTGCGTGCGCCGTCGAGCGCGAGGTTCAGGTCCTTCTGGTGCAGCTCGATGCGGAAGCCCGGATCGAACGTGCGCTTCGTCATCCGCGCGCCGTGCACTTCGAGGATGCGCGACGCGGCGAAGCCGCCCATCAGCGCCTGGCGCACGCGCTCCGGATTCGCGCCCGAGCGTGCGGCGAACAACAGCGCTTCGCCGACGGCTTCGATGTTCAGCGCGACGATGATCTGGTTCGCGACCTTGCAGGTCTGGCCCGCGCCGTTGTCGCCGACGAGCGTGATGTTCTTGCCCATCTTCTCGAACAGCGGCTTCGCGCGCTCGAATGCCGCCTCCGGGCCGCCGACCATGATCGTCAGCGTCGCTTCGCGGGCGCCGACTTCGCCGCCGGACACCGGCGCGTCGAGGTAGTCGCAACCGAGCGCGTTGATCTGCTTCGCGAATTCCTGCGTGTCGAGCGGCGAGATCGAGCTCATGTCGATCACGAGCTTGCCGGCCGTCAGGCCCTTCGCGACGCCGTCGTCGGCGAACAGCACGTTACGCACGTCCGGCGTATCCGGCACCATCGAGATGATGATGTCCGCGTTCCGTGCGACTTCGGTCGAATTCGCGACGACCTTCGCGCTCGTGCGCAGGTCGTCGGGAATCGGGAACGCGCCGTTCACGACGAGCTGGTGGTCACCCTTGAGCAGGTTGCGCGCCATGTGCGCGCCCATGATGCCGAGGCCGATGAAACCGATGGTTGCCATGTGAAAGTCTCCTATAGGGGCGTATGCGGAAAGGGCGGATCTCAGGCGGCGCGACGCGCCGAGCCCGGTGCGCAGCCGGCGACGCTGTGCAGCCAGCCGAGGCCTTCCGTCGTGGTGGTGCGGGGCTTGTATTCGCAGCCGACGTAGCCGGCATAGCCGAGCCGGTCGAGCAGCGCGAACAGGAATGCGTAGTTGATCTCGCCCGTGCCCGGCTCGTTGCGGCCCGGGTTGTCCGCAAGCTGGACGTGGCCGATCGATGCGAGGTTGCGTTCGATCGTCGCGGCCAGTTCGCCTTCCATGCGCTGCATGTGATAGATGTCGTACTGCAGGAACAGGTTGTCCGAGCCGACCGCGCGGATCACGTCGAGCCCTTCCGACGAGCGGTTCAGCGCGAAACCCGGGATGTCGAAGCTGTTGCACGGCTCGACGAGCAGGCGGATGCCTTCGCGCTTCAGCGCGTCGGCGGCAAAGCGCAGGTTGTCGACGATCGTGACGAAAGTCTTGTCGCGCGCTGTGCTCGCCGACGGAATCCCGACGAGGCAGTTCAATTGCGGTACCTTCAGCGCCTTCGCGTACTCGATCGCACGGCCGACACCTTCCTGGAACTCGCCGACGCGATCGGGCAGGCACGCGATGCCGCGCTCGCCCTGATCCCAGTTGCCGGCGGGCAGGTTGTGCAGCACGAGGCGCAGGCGATGCGTCTCGAGCCGTTCGGCGAGTTCCTCTTTCGCGTACGGGTACGGGAACAGGAACTCGACGGCGTCGAAGCCCGCATCGGCGGCCGCCTTGAAGCGGTCGAGGAACGGCACTTCGTTGAACAGCATGGTCAGGTTTGCAGCAAACTTCGGCATGAGCTAAGCCTCTTCGGTCGGTCAGTCAAAAATGGCGTGCGGTTCAGTCGAGCATCGAGATCGCGGTCGGTGCGTGCTCGGCCTTTTCGGCGAGATCCTCGAATTCGTTGATCGCGTCGATTTCGGTACCCATCGAGATGTTCGTCACGCGTTCGAGGATCACTTCGACGACCACCGGCACGCTGAATTCTTCCGCGAGCGTTTGCGCCTGGCGCAGCGCCGGCTCGATCTCTTCCGGCTTGAACACGCGCAGCGCCTTGCAGCCGAGGCCCTCCGCGACGGCCACGTGGTCGACGCCATAGCCGTTCAGTTCCGGCGCATTCACGTTGTCGAACGCGAGCTGCACGCAGTAGTCCATGTCGAACGCACGCTGCGCCTGGCGGATCAGGCCGAGGTACGAGTTGTTCACGACGACGTGCACGTACGGCAGCTTGAATTGCGCGCCGGCTGCGAGTTCCTCGATCATGAACTGGAAGTCGTAGTCGCCGGACAGCGCGACGATCGGGCGGCTCGGGTCGGCGGCACGCACGCCGAGCGCGGCGGGGATCGTCCAGCCGAGCGGGCCCGCCTGGCCGCAGTTGATCCAGTTGCGTGCCTTGAACACGTGCAGGAACTGCGCGGCGGCGATCTGCGACAGGCCGATCGTGCTGACGTAGCAGGTATCGCGGCCGAACACCTTGTTCATCTCTTCGTACACACGCTGCGGCTTGACCGGCACGTTGTCGAAGTGCGTCTTGCGCTGCAGCGTGCGCTTGCGTGCCTGGCAGTCGGCAACCCATGCGCTGCGATCCTTCAGCTTGCCGGCGGCCTTCCATTCCTGCGCGACGGCGACGAACAGTTCCAGCGCGGCCCAGGCGTCCGACACGATGCCGAGATCCGGGCCGAACACGCGACCGATCTGCGTCGGTTCGATGTCGACGTGCACGAACTTGCGGCCCTTCGTATAGACCTCGACGCTGCCCGTGTGACGGTTCGCCCAGCGGTTGCCGATGCCGAGCACGAAGTCCGATGCGAGCAGCGTCGCGTTGCCGTAGCGGTGCGACGTCTGCAGGCCGACCATGCCGGCCATCAGCGGGTGGTCGTCCGGAATCGCGCCCCACGACATCAGCGTCGGGATCACCGGCACGCCGATTGTTTCGGCGAACTGGACGAGCAGGTCTTCCGCCGCCGCGTTGAGCACGCCGCCGCCCGACACGATCAGCGGCTTGTCCGCGTCGTTGAGCATTGCGAGCGCCTTCTCGATCTGCGCGCGGGTGGCCGCGGGCTTGTAGACCGGCAGCGGTTCATAGGTGTCGATGTCGAACTCGATTTCGGCGAGCTGCACGTCGATCGGCAGGTCGACCAGCACCGGGCCCGGGCGGCCCGAGCGCATCAGGTGGAACGCCTGCTGGAACACGCGCGGCACCAGCGCCGGTTCGCGCACGGTGACGGCCCACTTGGTGACGGGCTTTGCGATCGATTCGATGTCGACGGCCTGGAAGTCTTCCTTGTACAGGCGGGCACGCGGTGCCTGGCCCGTGATCGCGAGGATCGGGATCGAGTCGGCGGATGCGGAGTAGAGACCGGTGATCATGTCGGTGCCGGCCGGGCCCGACGTGCCGATGCACACGCCGATGTTGCCCGGGGCCGCACGCGTGAAGCCTTCGGCCATGTGCGACGCGCCTTCGACGTGGCGGGCCAGCACGTGGCTGATGCCGCCGGACTTGCGCATCGCCGAGTAGAACGGATTGATCGCCGCACCCGGCACGCCGAACGCGGTCTGGATGCCTTCCTTCTCGAGCACGAGCACAGCTGCGTCGACGGCTCTCATCTTGGCCATGAATGTCTCCTTGAATGGGGTGGATCTTGCGAATGGGTCTGTTGGGGACACTTTAGGGATGCAGGAAAGGTTTGATAAGATCCGCCGAAGTCGCTTTTTTCGAAACTAAAAGTATGGAATGACGGCCGGGCGGGGCGTTCCGCCGGAGCCGGAACAGAGACGGAGACGGGAGATGGATCGCTTCAAGCAGATCGAGACGTTCGTGCGGGTGGCCGATGCCGGCAGCCTCGCGGCGGCGGCGCTCGAGGAGGGCGTGTCGCCGGTCGTGCTCGGGCGGCGCATCGACGCGCTCGAGAAGCGGCTCGGCGTGAAGCTGATGTACCGCTCGACGCGGCGGCTGGTGGTCAGCGAGGAGGGCGCGGCGTTCCTCGAGCGCTGCCGCGGGCTGCTGTCCGAATGGGACCAGGCCGAGAACGAACTGGCCGCCGGGCGGCGCGCGGTCAGCGGGCACCTGATCGTGTCGGCGCCGGCCGCGTTCGGGCGCAAGCATGTCGCGCCGCACGCGCCGGGTTTTCTGGCCGACAAGCCCGAGATGCAGCTGTCGTTCAACCTGACCGACCGCGTCGTCGATCTCGTGCGCGAGGGCTACGACCTGTCGATCCGGATTGGCGGTGCCGTCGATCCGAACTTTGTCGCGGTGAAGCTCGCGTCGAACCGGCGCGTCGTGTGCGGCACGCCCGAGTATTTCCGCCGGCACGGCCGGCCGAAGTCGCTCGACGACCTGCTCAGGCACAACTGCCTGGCGTTCAACCTGCAGGGCGGGCAGAACCGCGGCTGGTATTTCCAGCGCCACGGCAAGATCGCGACGATGCGCGTGGCCGGCAACCTCGACTGCAACGACGGCGAGCTGCTGCACCGCTGGGTGGCCGAGGGGCTCGGGCTCGGCTGGCGCTCGACGTGGGAAATCGCCGCGCAGCTCGAGACGGGTGAGCTCGAGACCGTGCTCGACGAATACGCGCTACCCGATTACGACATCCTCGCGGTCTATCCGCAGCAGCGCTACGTGCCGGCGCGCGTGCGCTATTTCATCGACTACCTGCGCGCCGCGTATGCGCGCCCCGGTTACTGGAGCACCACGCCGTAACGGCAGGCGGGCGGCCCGGCGATTTTTTTACGCTTCATGCGTCCGGCGCGGGAATAAACTCGACGCAGCAACGGTATGGTCATCGAGCGCGCACGTTGCCGGTCTGTCCGGGCGCCGTGCGCGGAACGGGCGCGGCATCGGCCGCCGGGACCAGGGAGGCCATGTGGGGCAAGCCGGACAGGCGGTCGAAGAACGGGTGGCAGACGACGCGGTCGCGCGCGGCGAGCGGTTTCGCGCGCTCGTGCTGCCGCATCTCGACGCCGCGTACAACCTCGCACGCTGGCTGAGCGGTAACGCCGGCGATGCGGACGACGTCGTCCAGGACGCGTGCATGCGTGCGTTGCGCTTCGTCGATTCGTGTCGCGGCGACAACGCGCGGCCGTGGCTGCTGACGATCGTGCGCCACACCTGGTACACGGAGTGGCGGCGCCGCACGCATGCGCACGAGGTCGCGCTGCCCGACTCGCTGGACGACACCGACGTGCCCGACGACTGGCAGCCCGCCACCGAGGACCCGCTCGCGCACCTGCTGCGCGGCGAGAACGTGCGGCTCGTGAACGCGGCGCTCGCGAAGCTGCCGCCCGAATACCGCGAGGTGCTGGTGCTGCGCGAGATGGAGGACCTGAGCTACCGCGAGATCGCGGCGATCGCGGACGTGCCGGTCGGCACGGTGATGTCGCGGCTCGCACGCGGCCGGCGCAAGCTCGCCGCGCTGCTGGGCGGCCCGCCGGCACCGGCGGCCGAAGGCAGGCCGGGCCGTACGCCGGCAGGCGGAACCGCATCGGAGGCTATCGATGGACTGTAACGAAGCGCGAGCGTTGCTGGACGCGGACGTCGACCGCGAGCTGTCGGCGCCCGACGCGTTGCGGGTCCAGCAGCATGTCGAAGGCTGCGACGTGTGTCGCCAGGAACGCGAACGGATCGTCACGCTGGTGCAGGCCGTGCGTCAGGCCGACTATCACCGTGCGCCGGATGCGTTGCGGGCGAGCATTCTTGCGAGCCTGCCTGCCGCGGCCGACGCGCCTGCCCGCGAGCAGGCGCGGGCGGAGCCGCAATCCGGATCCCGATCGCAGCCGCAGCGGCGGCCGCGCGGGCGTAACGGGTTGTCCTGGTTGCCGGGGCTTGGCGGAGCGGCACGCCCGGCCACGGCCGGCACCGGGCCGCGCTTCGCGGCATTGCCCGGCCTCGGTTGGGGCGTCGCGCTGCTGGTGGCGCTTGCCGCGGCTGGCGGGATGGTGGTGTCCGCGCGTCACGCCGACACCGACCGCACGATCGACGAACTCGTGTCGAGCCACGTGCGTGCCGACCTGTCGGCACGCGACATCGACGTGATCTCGACCGACCGGCACACGGTCAAGCCGTGGTTCAACGGCAGGCTCGACTATGCGCCGCCGGTCGAGGATCTCGCGGCGAACGGCTTCGCGCTGGTCGGCGGCCGGCTCGACTACGTCGGGCGCCGCCGTGTCGCGGTGCTGGTCTACCGTTACCGGCAGCACGTGATCGACGTCTATGTGCGGCCGGCCGGGGAAGGGCCGGGGGCGCCGTACTCGACCGTGTCGCAGGGTTATGCGCTCGACCGCTGGGATGCGGCCGGGATGACGTGGTGGGCCGTGACCGACGCCGAGCCGTCGGCACTTGCGGCGTTCAGGACCGCGCTCGACGCGCGGCTGGCCGGCACGCGCAGCGAATGACGCCACGACGGCGGGCTGCGGGCCCGCCGCACGCTTGCGTTCCGACCCTGACCGGGGAAAAGGCCGAAGAACGGTCCGGCTGTCCGGTCTCGCCTCTTCAAGTCTTTGAAAACATGGCCGAATCCGCGCGCCAATCGTCGATTGGTCTTGCATGCGCCCAGTATCCGGGTTAGAATCTTCGGCTTCTCACTTGCCACACCGGTTCAGACGCCCGGGTGGCTTTAATCCACAAGGAGTGTGTAATGCGTCATTACGAAATCGTATTCATCGTGCACCCCGATCAGAGCGAGCAAGTGCCCGCGATGATCGAGCGTTACAAGACCACGATCACGTCGCACGGCGGCCAGATCCACCGTGTCGAAGACTGGGGCCGTCGCCAACTGGCCTACATGATCGAGAAACTCGCGAAGGCTCACTACGTCTGCATGAACATCGAGTGCGACCAGACGACGCTCGACGAACTCGAACACGCGTTCAAGTTCAACGACGCCGTGCTGCGCCACCTCATCGTCAAGATGAAGAAGGCCGAAACCGGCCCGTCGCCGATGATGAAGGAAGTTCAGCGCGAAGAAGCCAAGAAGGCGGCTGCAGCTCAGCCGACCGAAGCGCAGGCTTAAGTTCGTCATTCATTAAGCCATCAAGGAGCGCGCCACTCACGTGAACAGGTTGCAATTGACGGCAAGCGTCGTCGAACGCGCACCGGTGCGATATACGCCGGCAGGTGTTCCGATCGCAAGCGCCACATTGCATCACCGCACGGAAGTCGTCGAAGCAGGCATTCCCCGTCAGGTCGAAATGACGATCGAGGCGGTGGCGGCCGGTGAGGCGAGCGGCAGGCTGGAAAGCCGTGAAATGGGCGTCGAAACGCTGTTCACGGGCTTCCTGGCAAAGAAAAGCCGCAACGCGAGAACCTTGGTGTTTCACATCACAGCATTGCAGGACATTGGAAAGGACTGAAATCATGCCCCGCCCGACTGGTAAGAAATTCGACAAGCGTCGTCAGCAACAAAACCCGCTCTTCAAGCGCAAGAAGTTCTGCCGTTTCACGGCCGCAGGCGTCGAGCAGATCGACTACAAGGACACGGAAACGCTGAAGGACTTCATCGGCGAAAACGGCAAGATTACGCCGGCGCGTCTGACGGGTACGAAGGCGCACTATCAGCGTCAGCTCGACACGGCAATCAAGCGTGCGCGTTTCCTCGCGCTGCTGCCGTACACCGATCAGCACAAGGCGTAACTCGGCGACGCCATAAGGAGAATTCGAATGCAAATCATTCTGTTGGAAAAAGTCGCCAATCTGGGCAACCTCGGCGACATCGTCAAGGTCAAGGACGGTTACGCTCGCAACTTCCTGATCCCGAACCGCAAGGCTCGCCGTGCAACGAAGGAAGCGATCGCCGAATTCGAAGTGCGCCGCGCTGAACTCGAAAAGATCGCCGCTGAAAAGCTGGCAGCATCGCAGGCAGTCGGCGAGAAGCTGAACGGCCAGTCGTTCGAAATCACGCAGAAGTCGGGCGTTGACGGCCGTCTGTTCGGCTCGGTCACGAACGGCGACGTCGCGGAACTGCTGAAGAAGGCAGGTTTCGAAGTCGAGAAGCTGCAAGTTCGCATGCCGGAAGGCCCGCTGAAGATGATCGGCGAGCACAACGTTCAGGTCGCGCTGCACACGGACGTCGTCGTCGACGTCACGATCAACGTGATCGGCGACCACGCGTAAGCGTATGCAAGCTTTCCGGGCGGCTTCCGTCGTCCGGACAAGGGCAGGCGCCCGGGCAACCGGGGCCTGCCTTTTTTATTGCCCGATCGCCGGAGCGGTAGCGCTGCTGCGATCTATTCGCGATAATCCCAACCCATGAACGCGCCGCAAGATCCCCAAATCGAATCGCTGAAAGTCCCGCCGCATTCGGTCGAAGCCGAACAGTCGGTGCTCGGCGGCCTGTTGCTCGACAACGCGGCATGGGACCGGATTGCCGACTTCCTGTCGCAGGGCGATTTCTATCGCTACGATCACCGGATCATCTACGAGCACATCGGCCGGCTGATCGCGTCGACGCGCCCGGCCGACGTCGTGACCGTGTACGAAGCGCTGACCACGTCCGGCAAGGCCGACGACGTCGGCGGCCTCGCGTACCTGAACGCCCTCGCGCAGAACACGCCGAGCGCCGCGAACATCCGCCGTTATGCGGAAATCGTGCGCGACCGTGCGGTGCTGCGCCGGCTCGTGTCGGTTGCCGACGAAATCTCGGCCGATGCGTTCAACCCGCAGGGCAAGGAAGTCCGCCAACTGCTCGACGAGGCCGAATCGAAGGTGTTCTCGATCGCCGAAGAGGGCGCGCGCGGCAACCAGGGCTTCCTCGAGATCGGCCCGCTGCTCACGCAGGTCGTCGAGCGCATCGATACGCTGTACCACACCGCGAACCCGAGCGACGTCACGGGCACGCCGACGGGCTTCGTCGACCTCGACCGGATGACTTCCGGGATGCACGGCGGCGAACTGATCATCGTCGCGGGACGACCGTCGATGGGTAAGACCGCCTTTTCGATGAACATCGGCGAATACGTCGCGGTCGAGTACGGCCTGCCGGTCGCGGTGTTCTCGATGGAAATGCCGGGCACCCAGCTCGTGATGCGTATGCTCGGCTCGATCGGCCGGCTCGACCAGCACCGGATGCGTACCGGCCGCCTGACGGACGAGGATTGGCCGAAGCTGACGCACGCGGTGCAGAAGATGAGCGAGGCGCAGCTCTTCATCGACGAGACGGGCGGCCTGAACCCGATGGAATTGCGCTCGCGCGCACGGCGTCTGGCGCGGCAGTGCGGCAAGCTCGGCCTGATCATCGTCGACTACCTGCAGCTGATGTCGGGTTCGTCGCAGGGCGAGAACCGCGCGACCGAAATCTCGGAAATCTCGCGATCGCTGAAGAGTCTCGCGAAGGAGCTCGACGTGCCGGTGATCGCGCTGTCGCAGTTGAACCGCGGCCTCGAACAGCGCCCGAACAAGCGTCCGGTGATGTCCGATTTGCGCGAATCGGGCGCAATCGAGCAGGATGCGGACGTGATCCTGTTCATTTACCGTGACGAAGTTTACAACCCGGACAGCCCCGACAAAGGCACGGCTGAAATCATCATCGGCAAGCAACGTAACGGCCCGATCG
This sequence comes from Burkholderia sp. ZZQ-2, assembly GCF_050768715.1. Classification (NCBI taxonomy): domain Bacteria; kingdom Pseudomonadati; phylum Pseudomonadota; class Betaproteobacteria; order Burkholderiales; family Burkholderiaceae; genus Burkholderia; species Burkholderia sp. ZZQ-2. Next base: position 46,326 of record NZ_LDVA01000169.1, read on the forward strand.
GCCCCGTTCGACTCACGTTCCTGGGGCAATACACGAAGTTCGACAATTTTGCGGGAGCGCAGACTTTCTACGGCGAGTAGCGCCGGTTGTAAAGCCCTAAATCGCCAAACGTTGTATCCAATCCCGGCGTGCGCATGTGCGCGCGTCGCGGCGCGACCGAAAACGGTACAATGTCGCCCGTTTTCGTGACAGTAGTTTGACAATCTCTCAGGAATCCCATGTTCGGTCGATTCATGCCCACCGAGGGCAAGTTCTTTGAACTCTTCAACGCGCACGCGAAGCACATCGTTTCCGGTGGCCGCGAGCTCGAACTGCTGATCGACAATCTCGCCGACGCCGAGATTCACAAGCAAAACGTGCAAATTGCCGAGAAGGCCGCTGACAAGCTCACGCACGAGGCGATCGATCTGCTGCACAAGACTTTCATCACGCCGCTCGATCGCGACGAGATCCACAAGCTGATCACGACGATGGACGACATCCTCGACCTGATGGAAGACGTCGCGACCGCCGTGTCGCTGTACGACGTGCAGTCCGTCACGTCCGAGGCGAGCCAGCTCGCGCACATCGTCACGCAGTCCGCCCAGCACGTGCAGCAGGCGGTCGGGTTGCTGTCCGACATGAAGCAGTCCGCGCAGATCCTCAAGCAGTGCGAGGAGATCGACCGCTGGGAATCGGAGGCCGATCGCGTGCTGCGCGCGGCGATGTCGAAGCTGTTCCGCGAGGAAGACGACGTGAAGACGCTCATCAAGCTGAAGGCGATCTACGAGCTGCTCGAAGAGATCACCGACAAGTGCGAGGACGTCGCGAACATCATCGAAGGCATCGTGCTGGAAAACGCCTGAGCGGACCACGATGCATTCGATACAACTCGCCCTCTGGATGGTCGCGACGCTGGTGCTCGTCGCGCTCGTATTCGACTTCATGAACGGCTTTCACGACGCGGCGAACTCGATCGCCACCGTCGTGTCCACCGGGGTGCTGAAGCCCCAGCAAGCCGTGGTGTTCGCGGCGGCGTTCAACGTCATCGCGTATTTCATCTTCCACCTGAAAGTCGCGCAGACCGTCGGTAAAGGCACCATCGATCCCGAGATCGTCGACCACTACGTCATATTCGGCGCGCTGGTCGGTGCGATCGGCTGGAACGTGATCACCTGGTACTACGGGATTCCGTCGAGCTCGTCGCACGCGCTGATCGGCGGCCTCGTCGGCGCGGCGCTCGCCAAGTCGGGCTGGGCTTCGCTGAACATCGACGGGTTGCTGAAGACCATCGCGTTCATCTTCATTTCGCCGCTGCTCGGTTTCATCCTCGGTTCGCTGTTCATGCTCGGCGTGTCGTGGCTGTACTTCCGAACCGCGCCCAGCAAGGTCGACCGGCGCTTCCGCCGGCTGCAGCTGCTGTCGGCCGGCTTGTACAGCCTCGGCCACGGCGGCAACGACGCGCAGAAGACGATCGGCATCATCTGGATGCTGCTGATCGCGAGCGGCTACGCATCGGCCACCGCCGATGCGCCGCCCGCGTGGGTGATCGGCGCGTGCTACCTGTCGATGGGCCTCGGCACGCTGTTCGGCGGCTGGCGCATCGTGCGCACGATGGGCCAGAAGATCACGAAGCTCAAGCCGGTCGGTGGTTTCTGCGCGGAAAGCGGCGGGGCGATCACGCTGTTCATCGCGTCGTTCCTCGGCATTCCCGTATCGACCACGCATACGATCACCGGCGCGATCGTCGGCGTCGGCGCGACGCAGAAGCTGTCGGCCGTGCGCTGGGGTGTGGCCGGCAACATCGTGTGGGCGTGGGTGCTCACGCTGCCGGCGGCCGCGCTGTTCGCGGCCGGTGGATGGTGGCTCGGCCATCAGATCTTCTGATCGCCAGCACTGTCGAACGGACATGAAATGCGCCGCAAGCCGAAAGGCTGCGGCGCATTTTCCTTTTGGGGCAGCGGAAATGTGCGGCGAATGACGGGTTTGTAGTCGCGCGTGGTCGCAGGCGAAGGCGAAGCGGGCTAGTAACTTCCGTTCGCGAACCGGGCAATCGGATCGTCTGCGGTGGCGGTGCGCGGGCTGACGGGGGCCGATTGCGTCGACGCGCGCAATACCTGCACGGGGGCTGGTTCGGTGCCGCGCGGTGACGTCGCCGCGACGGCGGGTGGCGGCTCCGCATCGAAGGCGGCAGCCTGGGCGGCCGTCAGTGCCGTCGTCGGAATCTGGGTGCCGACCTCGGCCGGACCGGCTGGCGCCGCATTCGCGGTCATGGTGGCGGCGGCTGTGCCCGTGCCGTCGCTCACGGAAGTTGCCTGCTGCTGAGCCGTCTGCATGCGCGGCGGCGGAGGTTCATACGGGTCGGCCGACGCGGCTGCGGGCGCGACCGCGGCGGTCGACACGGCCTGCGCGGCCGGCACGACCGGGGCAGGCGCCCGGGTCGCGGCGGCTTGCGACTGCGTATAGGCCGGCTGCCGCGGCGCGGCGGCAGTCACGACGACAGGGGCGGGCGCAACGACCGGCGCGCTGCGCGGCTCGTCGCGCTTCGCCTCGTAGGTCGGCGCATCGAACGGCGTAGGTGCCCCGCGCGGCGGCGCGACGCGGCGAATGCCGTCGAAACGCTTGGCCCAGTACGGGTTCGTCAGGTAGTCGAGCCGCACGGTGCCGCCCGTCGACGGTGCGTTGACGAAGCGCAGCTTGCCGACGTAGATGCCGACGTGCGAATGCGGCCGTCCGGTCGTGTTGAAGAAGATCAGGTCGCCCGGCGCGATCTGGTCGGGCTCGACCGATACACCGCGGCCGCTCATGTCGGCGGTCGTGCGCGGCAGGTTCACGTCGGCTGCGCGGCCGATCACGTAGCGCACGAGCCCGCTGCAGTCGAAGCCGCTCGTCGGCGTGTTGCCGCCCCAGCGATACGGGACGCCGACGAGGCTCATCGCCTGGATCGAAATTTCTTCCTGGCCGACGCTGTGATCGACGAACTTCGGGAAATTGGCGGGGGCGGGGAATGCGCGCGGCGTCGTGATCTTCATGCCCGACGCGGGGCGCGATGCCGACTGCGGCGGCACGCTGGAGCAGGCCGCAAGCAGTGAAACGACAGCAACGGGAACCCAGATTCGAAGCATGGCAAGGCGGGCGAGCGCGGGACGCTCGCGAATCGTATGACAACAGACAGACCCGATGGTAGACGTTCCGGCGGGGCTTAAGCAACCGTTCCTGAGAATTTACTTGAAGTTTCGCGCGTAAGTGCGGCTGTTGCGTAACGATGCATGACCAACGTTTCAGACCCCAAAAATAAAAACGGCGCTCCGGAAACGGAGCGCCGCGATGCGTCGACAGCCGGCCGACGGGCCGGCCTGTCGCGTTACAGGATGTCCGACGCGTAGTCGGCGAGTCGCGAGCGTTCGCCGCGCGCGAGCGTCACGTGGCCGCTGTGGCCCCAGCCCTTGAAGCGGTCGACGACATACGTGAGCCCCGAGCTGCCTTCGGTCAGGTACGGCGTGTCGATCTGCGCGATGTTGCCGAGGCACACGATCTTCGTGCCCGGGCCCGCGCGCGTGACGAGCGTCTTCATCTGCTTTGGCGTCAGGTTCTGTGCCTCGTCGATGATCAGGTACTTGTCGACGAACGTGCGGCCGCGCATGAAGTTCATGCTCTTCACCTTCAGGCGCGAACGGATCAGTTCCTGCGTCGCGGCACGCCCCCATTCGCCGGCGGCGTCGTCGGTCTTCTGCAGCACTTCGAGGTTGTCGTCGAATGCGCCCATCCACGGCTGCATCTTCTCTTCCTCGGTACCGGGCAGGAAGCCGATGTCCTCGCCGACGGGCACGGTCGCGCGCGTGACGATGATCTCGTTGTAGCGCTTGTCGTCGAGCACCTGCGCGAGGCCGGCCGCGAGCGCGACGAGCGTCTTGCCGGTACCGGCCTGGCCGAGCAGCGTGACGAAGTCGATCTCCGGGTTCATCAGCAGGTTCAGCGCGAAATTCTGCTCGCGGTTGCGCGCGGTGATGCCCCACACGTTGTTCTTGTGGTGGCTGTAGTCGCGCAGCGTCTGCAGCAGCGCCGTCTTGCCGTTCAGTTCGCGGACGATCGCATGGAACGTCGGCTCGCCGTTCTGCGGCTCGAGATAGACGAACTCGTTGACGAGCATCGACGCGACGAGCGGGCCCGTCACGCGGTAGTACGTGGTGCCCGTCTTCGTGTCCTGCCAGCTCTCCATGCCCTTCGCATGCTTGGTCCAGAAATCCTGCGGCAGCTCACGCACGCCGTTGTACAGGAGATCCGAATCCTCGAGCACCTGGTCGTTGAAGTAGTCTTCAGCGGGCAGGCCGAGCGCATGCGCCTTGATCCGCATGTTGATGTCTTTCGACACCAGCACGACCTGACGGTCCGGCCGGTCGCGCTGCAGCGCGCGCACGACGCCGAGGATCTGGTTGTCGGCCTTGCCTTCGGGCAAGCCTTCGACGGGCGCGATGTCGGTGAGCTTCGTCTGGAAGTACAGGCGGCCGACCGCCTCGCGGCTGCCGAGGCGCGACAGCGGAATGCCGGCCGTGATCGGGCCCGCGTCGGCGACCAGCGCGTCGAGCGTGCGGCTGACCTGGCGTGCGTTGCGCGCGACTTCGGACATCCCCTTCTTGTGGTTGTCGAGTTCCTCGAGCGTCATCATCGGCAGATAGACGTCGTGTTCCTCGAAGCGGAAGAGGCTGCTCGGGTCGTGCATCAGCACGTTGGTGTCGAGCACGAACAGTTTCTGCTGTTCGGCTTCGGCGGCCTTGCGGCTGCGCGATTTCGTCGCGGCGCCCGTGTCGCGCGCGGGAGCCGCGGCCGGTTTGCCGGCGGCCGGCTTGTCATTGCGCGCGACGACCGGCGCCGCGGGTTCGGCAGGTGCCGGCATCGGCTGCAACAGTGCGGCCGTCTGTTTGGTCTTGCGACCGCGCGCGGGTGCGCTCGCGGTTTCCTGCGCCGAAGACGCGACGGCGCGCAGCGGCGCGGCCGTGTTCGCGGCTTCGATCATCGGTTGGGCCACGCTCGCCGGACCGTAGTCACCGGCTGTGGATGCGTCCCCTTCGGCGGATTTCTTCGCGGCTTTCGCGGGCCGCGCTTTCACCTTGTATTCGTCGGGCGGCAGGAGGCTGCCGAGCTTGCTGGGGGGAGTAGGCAAAGGCATGGTGTCCCTCGGGAGGAATCGTGTCGCATGGCGTGCGCCGCTGATCGCATCCTGCGTGACGTAGACGCATGCAGTTTGCGCGCGGTGGCGCACAGGAAGTTCGTCTAGCCGGTTCGCCTAAGTGTCGATCAGCTCCTTGACGGGGTGAGGGCCGGACCGAGGGCCGGCGCGCAATCCATAAAAAAAGCCGCTGCCCCGTCGACAGGGACATGCGGCTCGGCTGATACGGTCGTGATGCGCGTCAAGTGCCGGAAAGCATCGCATCGAGCACCGGCGCAGCTACGAGAAATATGGGGCGAACTGGCATTCATTGCGGCCCAATATAACGCGCCTCAAAGCGCTTGTACAGCACTTAGCACGTCGTCCACATGGCCCGGTACCTTGATGCCGCGCCATGCCTGGCGAAGCACGCCGTCGGCGTCGATCAGGAACGTCGAGCGCTCGATTCCGCGCACTTCCTTGCCATACATTTTCTTCATCTTGATGACATCGAACAGCGCGCACAGCGCTTCGTCGGCATCGGAAATCAGCGGGAACGGCAGTTCGAGCTTTGCCTTGAAGTTGTCATGCGAGCGCAGGCTGTCGCGCGACACGCCGATGACTTCCGCACCGGCTTTCTTGAACTTCGGATAGAGATCGCGGAACTGCAGCCCTTCGGTCGTGCAGCCCGGCGTGTTGTCCTTCGGATAGAAGTACAGCACGAGTTTCTTGCCCTTCAGGTCGGACAGCGAAATGTCGCCGCCCGTGGCCGGTGCGGTGAAATCGGGAACTTG